>CAKPBH010000001.1 GCA_934140355.1 uncultured Bacilli bacterium
TCATTACTACAGACCACCTTATCGTGTAGTAATTATATCAAAAATTTATTGCGAAGAAAATTCACTCTTTTTTACTGTAATTAAATAAAAGATATTGTATTTTCTTACTAATTATGATATGATATCCTTCCACGAAGGGGGAATTTGAGATGAAAATTGATTATTGTTACAACAAAAATACTGAGGAGATTTTTCCAATTACTACAGATCAAGAAGATGTTAATGTTCAATATTACTTAAATTTATTGGAAACTGGACATAGCTATCAAGAATTAGATAAAAAATTGCAAGAATTGTTTTTATATCATTGTAATATCCCAGGTCACAAAAGTTATTTAGATGGTATCTTAGCACAAAGAAATTATTTAAGTATTGCTGGGAGTAAGTATTTAAGCAATATGTCTCTAAATCTAAAGAAAAAAAGAAGTTAGTACGTCAGCTAGGATTGTACTACTTTTTTTATTTTTTAAAATTCGTTGTTTCTTTTTAACAAGTATGCTATAATAACAAACAAGTTAAGGGGGAGAATGAAGTGGAGAATAGAGATATTGCCCAAAAAATTGTTCGAGGAAGTTATATTAATTTGAATCATCAAAGTACTTTTCATCCACAATCGTTTATTTATAAAAAAACAAATGAACAATTGTATGAATTTTTTGATTTACTACTTAATAAGGATAAAATTTTATCAGTGATTGGTAGTGGAGATCAAATTCTTAACGCCCTATTAACAAGTCCATCAAAAGTAGATGTTTTTGATATTAGTGTATTTCCTCAATATTTTTTACGTCTTAAAATTGGCGCTATTAAAAGTATCAGTAGAGAAGATTATATTCGATTCTTTTTTAGCCCAACAAAAACAGATTTAGATGAATATTATGATGATTTGTATTTTGAACAAATTAAAAATGAATTAGATAAAGAAACCGAAAATTTTTGGACTTATTTATTTGAATTTAATGATTGGTACGATATTTATAATTCTATTCTATTTTCATCAGAAAATATTGTAGAACAAGAAGCGTTAAAACAAAATAAATACTTAGAAGAAACAAACTATTATCAATTAAGAGAAAACTTAAGAAAAGCAAATATTCACTATATAGAAAGTAATTTACTTGATTTATCTATAGAAGAGTCATATGATTTAATTTATTTATCTAATATTATTGAGTATGTCAAAAAAAGTGATTATTTGAAAAAAATCGGTGAATTCAGTCAAAAAAGTAAAGGGATTATTATTAGCTATATATTTGGTGAATTGGATAAGGCAATGAATTTGTTTGGTGATGATTTTTCTTATAGAAAATTCTCTGGTGGCAGTGGAATTATGATTACCAAAGGAAAAGTAAAAAGATAAAAGAGCGTTACCGTAGAAAATATACGGTAACTTTTTTTACACTAAAAATGAAAATGTAAAAATAGTAACACTTTAATTTCATTTAAGTAAATCAATAAATAATTAAAAATTTATTGAAAAAGTAATAATAATTATGTTAAAATATATTTAACAAAGTAGGAGAGTGATCTCTATGAAAAAAAAGAAAAATATGGATAAAAGAAAATTATTAGGAACAGTCTTAGGGGTTATAGCATTTGTTACTTTTGCTATTTATTTCACCTATGCTTGGTATAGTTGGAAAAGTGAAAATAGTACAGTAAACTTAACCATTAAAGATTCTTCAATTGAATGTACGGTTGGCCCTAGTGTTGATGTGAAGAATATTGGCCCTGTTTTAAACATAGAAGATGGAGTAAAGACGAGTTTTTCACTGAAAAATACTGGTTCTTCAGAATTGAGTGTTAGTGTCGGTTTAAATATTACTTCGATTAGTTCCGCTTTAAGAGTGGACTCTTTCAAATGGGCTTTATTCAAAGGAACAGCTGAAGATAATTTTGACTATGATGCTACCCCTTTATTTACAGGTACTTTTTCTAAATTGAGTGTAGGAAATAATACCCTAACGAGTGCTTTAAAAGTTGCAGCTGACAGTACTTCCTATTTCCAATTTGTTGTATATATTGATGGAAATGTATCTAATCCAGAGGCAATGATGAATGGTAGCCTAAAGGCAACTCTATCTTATGGGGATTGTAATGTTCAAGAATCTACAAAAAAATTAGCTGATATGGAAGTTGGAAGTTATGTTCAATATAGTGGTGAAAACGGGTGCGAGAGTGCAGCTTGTGATGGTCAAAATGCAAATTATGAAAGCGATAGCCAAAAAGGATATTGTTATGATGCAAGTTATCAATTTGCTAGTAACGGCTGGAGAATTGCTTATGTTCAAGAGGAAACAGCCTATTTAATTAGTGCAGGCGCCCCAGAGTGTATGTGTACGGATTCGTTTGGAGACTTTTCAACTAGTTGCAGTAATTATTTGGAATCTAGCGATGAATTATCAATTCATATTTTGAATTTAAATTATTTTGCACAAAAGTATTGTAATTTAAATTTTTTATACGGAAATGCCTGTAATGATAATAGCGCTTGGAATGTAAATGATGAGGATTTTCAAAAAATTACTGGATATACATTATTAAAAACTTCTGGTATGCAAAATCCTACTTTTGCTATAACCAATTCTTTAATAGAAAATTCTGGATTATATTGGTTTGCTACCATTGATGAGAATTCTTCAGTCTCATTTTATAATTGGTATCCACATCGAACTGTTCGTTCTGCTAACTCTAACGCATCTTTGGGAATAAGACCAGTTTTAAGACTTAAGTCTTCAGTCATTGTAACTGGCGGTTCTGGAACAGAAGATGATCCATATGTAATAGGTTTAGAAACTAACAAATAGTGAAAGGATAATTAAGTATTTTACTTAAAGAAAAGAGGTGGAAAATGAAAAAGAAATTGATTTTGATATTTTTTCTATTTATGATAAATATTTCTTTTGTCTATGCAGAGGATTTTAATATTACTTCTAAAAGTGCAATTCTTTATAATATGAATGAAGAAAAAATATTATACCAGCTAGATAGCAATGAAAAATTACAAGTAGCTAGTTTAACCAAGATTATGACGGTTATCACGGCTATTGAGAACAATCATGATTTAGAAAAAAAAGTAGAAATTACAAAAGAAATGTTAAGTGGTATTTCTGAATACACTCAAGTTGGTTTTAAGGTGGGAGATAACCCTACGGTGCTAGATTTATTGTATGGTTCAATGTTACCTAGTGGAGCAGATGCGGTCAATGCTCTTGCAATATCTACCAGTGGAAGTATAAGCAAATTTGTTGATTTAATGAATGAGGAAGCGAAAAAAATAAAATTAAAAAATACTCACTTTGATAATCCAATTGGGATGGATAGTGAAAATAATTATTCAACTGCATCTGACATTGCTAAATTATTAATTTATAGTCTTAAAAATAGTACCTTTAAAGAAGTGTTTAATGCTAAGGAATATAAAATTGATTGTATTAATAAGACAGTAAAAACAACTTTGTTAGGATATTCTAAATCATATGGTTTAGATGTCAGTCAAATTACAGGAGCTAAAAGTGGCTTTACAGATGGCGCTGGATTGTGTTTAGCTTCTACTGCTACTATTGATGATGTTGACTATTTACTAATAACTTTGGGAGCAGATACTAAAGTTAGATCAAATGCAGTACGGGATAGTTTAGAAATTTATGATTATTATAGTAGTAATTTCAGTTATCAAGTGGTACTAAAAAAAGATCAAAAGATTAAAACAATTCCTATTAAATGGGGAAAAGAAAAAGAATATGATTTAATCTCCAATCAAGATATTTCACTTTATCTTTCTAATGATGTTAGAAAAAATAGAATTAAATACGTATATAAAGGATTAGATGAAATTAATTATAAATATAAAAAAGGCGATAAAATAGGAACTGTTGATATTATTTATGAGAAAGAAACTTTATATACTTATGATGTATATTTAGATAGAAATTTAAAATTTTACCATCCCATTTTATATGGAACAATTGTTATCTTAATCGTAGTGATGATATATTCCCTAAGGGGAGTGTTAAAAATGATAAGATATCGAAGAAACAGACGTAATGCCTAATTATAGGCATTATTTTTCTTTCCTTTAGGATTTTATCTAAAAAAAGAAGTTAGGAGTATGTAAGAATAAAATTTATTTCATATAAAAATAAAACTTGTTGTTTATTTACTTTTGCAATGCAGTATTTTGAACAAAATATAAAATTTATTATTTATAATATCATAAATTGTTTTATTTAATGATATAATAAATAAAGTTAAGAGGTGAAACAGATGAAAAAAAAGAGAATAATGATGATTTGCTTTCTACTTTTAGCTTTGATTATTTTAGTTTTTTCTATGGTATATATCTATTTTACTAACACAGAGGATTTAATCTTAAAAAAAGATATTACAATTCATTTTCGTGAAAAAGTATATAATAGTGATTTGATTGAAAAAATAAATGGAAAATTATTAAACGATCCATTAATAGATACCAGTGTGGTTGGATGGATAAAAGTACAGCTTAGCTATTATAATCATTATGGCTTTATTGAAAATAAAATGGTAAAAATAGAAATTAAAGACGTAACCCCTCCAACAGTAGTGGTAAATAATATTGTTTATTTAGAAAAAGGAAGTACAACTAATTTAGAAGAAACAATCTTTTGTGCAGATGATTACGATGATAAAGTTTCCTGTAAAATCATTGGCGAATATGATTTAAATAAAGTAGGGAAGTACAATTTAAGAATTGAAGCAACGGATCATTCCAATAATGTCACTAGCAAAAAATTTGTGCTTCAAGTGAAAGAAAAAGAAGAAGGAACAAGCATTCCTACTCCTTCAACAAAAACAGATTATAAAACAATTTATCAAAAGTATAAAAAAGAAAATACTTTAGTTGGAATTGACGTTTCAAAATGGCAAGGAGATATTAATTTTTCTAAGATAAAAGAGCAAGGTGTAGAATTTGTGATGATTAAAATTGGTGGACAATCAAAAAAAGGTGGTAAAATTGAGATGGATCCTAATTTTTCTAATAATATTGAGCAAGCTATTGCAAATCATTTAAAAGTAGGCGTATATTTTTATTCTCATGCTACAACACAAAAAGAAGCTAGAATCCAAGCTCAATGGATAGTAAAACACTTAAAAGATTATGATTTGACACTACCTGTAGCTTTTGATTGGGAAAATTGGAATCGATATACTACCTACCATGTTAGTTTTAATACCCTAAATCGTATTGCAAGTACTTTCTTTGATGTTTTAGAAAGCAAAAATTATCAAACACTTCTATATAGCAGCAAATATTATTTAGAAAATGTTTGGTATGAAGAAGAGTATCACAATTGGATTGCGCACTATACAGAAGATGATAAAGATAAAAATAAATATACAATGTGGCAACTTTGTAGTGATGGTGTCATAGAGGGAATTGAATCAAAAACAGATTTTGATGTTCTCTATTTAAACGAACAATCTTCCTAAATTCAAAACTAAATTCAAAATAAACTTGGTTATTTTTAACTTTAGAAACAAAATAAAACGAACCCACCACCTTAATTTTTAGGTGAGGGGTTCGTTTTAAAAAAATTTCGTTTTCTAAAAGCTGTATGAATAAAGCATTTACTTACTTTTTGATTATTTAGGTTTCTTTTTGGCAAAGCCATTAAATTTGTATAACAAATCATTAATAACTAAATCAAAACTGTTTGTATATTCTATAATATTTCCATTATATCCTGTTTTGGTAATTTGATTTTTAGCAACAACAATATCTCCTAAATCGAAACGATAACATCCTTCGGTAATTAGTTTTTTCATAATTTCCCACTTAATCATCGGAACACTTCGAATATGTTGAAATTCCTTTGTATAACATTCTTTAATGAAGGTTGCTCCTCTTTTATCTCTAATAATAGCAACCCCAGCAATAATAATACCTTGCGGATATTTCTTTAAAATAGCTGTTCCAGCAATCAGTTCATTGTTATAAGTAGTAAGTAGATGATCAGAATTCATCTTTTTTTCTATTAAATTCTTTGTTTTTCTAATATTTTGATTTTTTAACTTACGATTTAAAAGATCATTATTCATTTGTTCTTTTTTTATTAAATAGCGATAATTATTAATATATACCTCAGGCATGATTTTTGCTAAATAGAATTCAAAGTGATTATCTTTAGTAGTAAATAATTCCATCATTTTTTGATATCTTTCTTTGTTGGTAATTAAGTTAAGAAAATCTAATTTATCTTTTTCGTATCCTTGGTACACTACAATTCCCTTTTTTAGACAGTCATTAATGTTTCTTCTTAAGCTTCTTTTGAATCTCTTGTAAGTAGTAGGAATATCTTTCGCTTTTAACACCATTTTATATTTAGAAGTGTTTGGAAGAAAGTCATATTCTAATTTTTCTAATTCTTTAATAATTCCACTATTATTTTCTTTTAGGATAAAGTCACTATCATAAACTTGATAGTTAATTAAGGGATTTATACGCAGGTAAATGTAGTTTAGTTTTTTTAAATAAGCTTTTAATTCAATAGTAAACGAATGTAGTAAATCTAAATCATAAAAGTTAATTAAATAACCATTAGGTACATATCCATATTTATGTCTATTATTAATCTTTTTTTCTAAAATTAAGGTAGCAGCATGTACATTATTCATATCATCAATAAATCCTAAATATAGTGGAGTATAACCATTTTCTGCTTTTAATTTAGCGTATTCAACGCTCTGTTTATAATTTTTTTTACTATGTAAATTAGAGTAATTTCTAAATTGTATTTCTGATAGGGTAATAATATGCATTAGGATACCTCCTTTTCCCGATTATAATTATATCAATTTTTTTTCATTTTGTATAGACTTTAATTTTTATTTGATAGTGAACTTCTATCCTTCAAAAAGAAATAAAATAACTTCTTCCAAATCGTAAAATTTCTTTTTCCTAAAAGTAAAGTAAAATGAAGTATTTTTCCTATCATGTCTTGTTTATTTGAAAAAAGATTGAAAAAGAAAACAAAATGTGTTAGTAAAAATGTCAATAACAACAAAAATTACTTTTCATGAAGTATTTTTTATATTATAATTAAGTTAAACATCAAAGATTGTCAAAAAGAAATATCAAGGTATTTATTTTCTTCTTTATTTGATGTATAGTTGAGTAAATTCCTTCCTATTCTAATAGGAAAATAACTATTTTCAAATATTTGTGATGATAATAATGAAAACGAAAAATTGAAATATAAATAATTTTAAGTAGGGAAGATGAATTTTCTAACAGGAATTAAAATATTAAATTGAGGTGATAAAGGTGAAATTAAGTGTAGGCGTAATTTTTGGAGGGAAAACGGTTGAACATGAAGCTTCGATCCTAACGGCAATTCAAGCAATGGAACATATTGATAAAGAAGTTTATGAGGTCATTCCCATTTATGTAACGAAAGATTTAGAATGGTATTCTGGTGGATGTTTGAAGTTTATTGATACTTTTAAAGATTTTGATTTAATTAAGCGTTATGCTAAAAAAGTTATTTTGGTGAATAAAAATGGAAGATATGTTTTACAAAAAGCAAAAGGAATAAAAAGTGAAATTTGTGAATTGCATTTAGCATTTCCAATTGTACATGGTGCAAATATGGAAGATGGATCAATTCAGGGATATTTAAATTTGATTGGTATTCCTTATGTAGGAAGTAGCATTTATTCATCAGTATTAGCTCAAGATAAAGTATTTACTAAACAAGTTCTCCAGTCGAATGCTATTCCCGTTACAAAGTTTGTGTGGTTTGGCGAGCGGTTTTATCGAAATAAAAAAGAAGAATTATTTAAGCAAATTGATGAATTAAAATATCCTTTAATTATTAAACCAGCCACTTTAGGGGGAAGCGTTGGAGTTGAAACCATTACCCAAAAAGAAGAGATTGATTCTACAATAGAGCGAGCTTTTAAATATGATACGAAAGTGGTAATTGAAGAAAAAATAGAGAATTTAGTTGAATATAATTGTGCAGTATTATTAACTCCTAATGGAAATATTACCAGCGAAATTGAAGAAATTAAAACGAGCAAAGATATTTTAGAATATGGAGATAAGTTTTTGGTGGGAGATGCCTTAAAAGAGTCTAGTTTAACTAGAACTTGTCCTGTGGAGTTACCTGAAAAATTAAAAAAAGAAATAGAAACTTATTCTTTGGCAGTATTTAAAATGCTAAACATGCGAGGAACCGCAAGAATTGACTTTTTGTATGATACAAAAAATAAAAAATTATATGTTGATGAAATCAACAGTATTCCATGGTGTTTTGCCCATCATTTATGGGAAGCCAAAAATATTTCTTATCAAGAACTTTTAAATGTAATTTTAAAAGATGCAGTTGCAGTAGAAGTAAAACATCAAGAGATGACATTAACGATCCAAAGTAATATTATCAAAAATACAACCAATGCTAAACTAAAGGAGATGAAATAATTTATGTATGGATATATTAAAGGAAAAGTCACAGAAATAGATTTTAATTGCATTACTTTAGAAAATAATGGGATTGGCTATTTGATTTTAGTTCCGAATCCCTATTCATATCGATTAAATGAAGTAGTGACAATTTATACTTATACTAAAGTTGCCGAAGACGAATTTACGCTATATGGGTTTCAAACACGTGAACAAAAAGAATTATTTTTAAAATTGATTTCCGTAAAAGGATTAGGTCCTAAAATGGCACTTCCTATTATTGCTACAGGAACGACAACAGCGATTGCGGATGCTGTTGAAAATAACAATTTAAATTATTTAAAGAAATTTCCTAAAATAGGAGATAAAGTAGCAAAACAAATGGTTTTAGATTTGCGAGGAAAACTAAATGCAATGAACACTGGATTGTTTGCTAAAGAAGATTTATCTGATGAACTAACTGAAGTTTTAATTGGATTAGGATATAAGCAAGCAGATGTTAAAAAAGTAGTCAATCGAGTGAATAGAGATTCTTCTTTGGAAGAACAGATTAAGGAAGCATTAAAACTTATGTTAAAGTAAGTTTGCTTCTTTTTTTATCTTCTCATTTCTAGTTTCATAGTTTGGAACAAAAAAGAAACCTTTAGTTATTTTACGTATAAGTATTTTATTCCATAAAAAGACATACATTTTTCTAAATTTTATGATATAATAAGGAAAATAGAGGAGGTCCGTCAGATGAGTGAATATGATCAAATTTTAAAAGAAAAGAAAATTTATCATGATCCTGTGGTAAAACGAAGTAAATACACTAAGTATGTCTATATTTATTTGGCTTCCTTATCCATTTTATTAATCATTAGTTATTTGATTTATTATCACACAATTCTTTCCCCTATACATATTATTCAAAACGATTTATCTAACATTTTAACAAAATATCAAGAGGTTTATCAAAATTTTCTCCCACCTTCTTTATCGTCTGTTTCTAATTTAGAAGGAAGTATTGCTTTTAATGATATGACTTATAATTATGGACTGATAAAAGAAAAAAAGCGCTACGAATTAGAATTAGCAAATCAAGAGGGCTATATTCATTATCAAATGACATCTACTAATACGAAAATAGATTTATCATCTTTAGATCATCAACAAATTACTCATTCAAATAAAATTGATCTATTGGGGTTAAAAAATCGAATGAACAATTTAATGAAAGAAAAAAAATACTTAAAAAGTTTTTACTTTGAAGGAAAAAAACCTATAGTAGAAATTAATTTTACTTTAACCGAAAAAGAGATTAATCAGATTTTAGCCGGAAATGGATTAACCGATGAGTATCATGTTATTGTAACCTTAAAAAATGATGCCATTAAAAATGAAATTCAATTAATAAAAGTGGTTATAAATAATAAAACGAAAAATCAAAGAAGTACTCTGGAATATGATAATCAAGATCTTTTTTATACAAATTCTTCCAATCAAAAATATAAAATTTCTTTTTATCAACATCAAAAAGACTTTAGTATAAAAATTTACCAAGGAGAAGAACTTTATAGTATATTTCTTGGTAAAGAATATGATAATAGTTATTCATATACTTATCAAATTATTAATAAAATATATAATATTAATTTATCTATTTCTAATCAAAAAGATAATTATTCTTATCAAATAACACTAAAGAAAGGACAGAATAAAAATGTTTGGGAAGATAAGATGACAATTCAGTTAAAATTAAATTCTAAACCAGTCCAAACAGATAAAAATAAAGATTCTAAAGAAATTTCTTATCGTTCCCTAAATAAAGAGAAAAAAGAGTTATACCAAAAGAAAATAGAGGAGTTTTTTCTCCCTCTAAAAGAATTTTTTAATCAATACAAGCCCGATATCGATGATTTGAATTCCTAAAAAAAGATAAGATACTTTTTTAGGAATTTTTTTAATTAGCGGATCTAGTTTTTCTTTTAAATAAACTAAGTAGAATGTTCCCATGATTCCCCAAACAACAGATAATTCTAAACAAACATAACGGCCAAAATGAAATGATTTATTAGAATAATCCCATAATCTAACCCGAAATAAATGATATAAAATAACTCCTCCCAACCATTCCGTTAGAGAAAGAGTAATTCCAGCAAGAAAAAATGTAAAAATGAATTTAAACCACTTATTGATTTTTAGTCTTTTCAATAAATATTTATCAATTGCATTTAGAATTAAAATACCAAAACCATAAACATAAGTTACAGGACCAAAACAAATTCCGCTATGCTTTTTACTTCCTTTAATTTTGTAAATTGTACTCTCTAAGAGAAAACCAAAGATAGAGTAAAGGATTAAACAATTGAAAGAATACATAAAATCACCTCAAGTTCATTATGCGCAAAAAAGAAGAATAATATTCAAGAAATACTATTCTTCTTTTCGTTTTGATACATATTTGATACTTATTTTGTTTGGTTATAGTTAGAACCACTTAAATGACTTTCTCCTAATTTAACTAATCTTTTAGTGATTTCACCACCAACTGATCCGTTAGCTCTAGAAGTAGCATCTGGTCCAAGGTTAACACCAAATTCGTTAGCGATTTCGTATTTCATTCTTTCGATGGCTTGCTTTGCACCTGGAACTACCATTTTGTTATTGTTTTGGCTGTTCATTATGTTCACCTCCTACACTAATAGGTTGTGAACTTTTAATAATTTAATACGCAAAATCAATTGGAAATTTTTGTTAAAAATGAAATTTTTGTTCTTTTTGATTTTGATAAATTTTTATCGTTTCTATGTGATTAACTGCCTCCTCAATTAAAGCAGTGTAATTTATCTTATTTTCATACTCTATAGCTTTTTCTAAAACTGGCTGAATGACTGGATGTTTCGGCAGAAAAATTGTACAGCAATCTTCATAGGGTAGAATAGAAGTTTCATAAGTTCCAATTTTTTTGGCGATTTCAATAATTTCTAACTTATCTAAACAACTGACTGGACGAATCACTGGAATATTAGTCACTTGATTAATGACTGACATACTTGGTAGCGTTTGACTAGCAACTTGTCCGACCGACTCCCCATTAATAAGAACATAGGCGTGTTGTTTTTTTATCACTTTTTCGCTTATTCGATACATCATTCTGCGCATGATGGTAATCATATAATTGGGATTCATATTTTGATAAATCGCTTCTTGAATCTTGGTAAAATTAACAACATGAAGTTGAATATCAGGTTGATATTGAGCAAGTTCTTCCACTAATTTTTTTACTTTATTTTTAGCCATTTCTGATGTATGAGGAGGCGATTCAAAATATAAACACTCAATTTTTATTCCTCTTTTCATCGCCATATAACCTGCAACAGGAGAATCGATCCCACCAGATAACATTAAAATTCCCTTACCAGCAACTCCAGTAGGATAACCGCCAGCCCCTTTAAATTCCTGTCCATAAATATAGGTAAACTGTTCTCTAATTTCTAATTTTAATGTATATTCTGGATGATGAACATCTACAGAAACATTGTTTTTGTTTTTTAAAATTAAGCCACCTACAATAGCATTTAGTTCCATACTAGAAATGGGAAATTGTTTATTACTTCTTTTGGTTTCTACTTTAAAAGTTTTAAAATTTAGCGCATTTACCACTTCTAAAATATTTTCTTTTAACTGTTCAATACTATTATTACTTTGATAAGCAATAACTATACGATGGATACCAAATATTTTTTTTAATTTTTCAATGATAATCTCCATTCGGCTTTCATCTTTTACTTCAATAAACATTCTTACTCGATTTTTAGAGATAGAAATATCCTCCCCTTGTAAACTTTTTTGAATATTTGTATATAATGTTTGAATAAATAAATTTCGATTTTGTTTTTTTGTTGTTAATTCTCCATATTGAATCAAAATTACTTTTTTCATCCATTGTCACCTCACTTCTTTATTCATTATAAAAATAAATATAATCTGTGTCAACCAAAAAGAATAAACAAGTCTATTATAAAAAAGGGAAGCATTATCATTAAGAAAAAATGTTTCTTCAAATTTTAAAGAACCATAAAAAGAAAAATTTTTGTATATGCATGCCAATTTTATAAAAATTTGTTTCTATTCCCAGTTTAGTTTAACAGATAAATTCTTTATCTTAAAGAACGAATTGAATTCGCAATTTTAAAAATAGAGGAAATAAATTTATTTTTTTCTTCTCAAACCTAGAGATATCTTAAACCACACCGAAAATGCCTTTTTCCAATCAAAATTTTTTGCCTAAAAATACTAGTTTTCAAGCAATTACCTAATTGTAATTTGGATGTGTAAACTGGATAAAGAAATAATAATATTTTTTACAAATATGAATAATGAATAAATGTAGTAGCATATAAAGTGTATTTAAGATAATTCTTTTAACCCATAGAATCATTCTTTTAATTGTTTTTCCTACATAACCTTGTTTTTCCTTCTTGTTAAGTATTTTTGAGATTTTAAGTAAACGCAGAGTCTAAAAGAATCGCAATGACCTCAACTACCAACTTATATCCTAAAACAATTTATAACAAAAAAAATTTACCATCTTTTGATTTTCAAATTAAACAGTTACCATTCAAGTAATTCTCATCTTTTGTTTGACAAGACTTCTTTAAAATGATATGATGAGGATGATTTTAGGATTAGAATAAAGAGGTTAAAGATGAATAGTAATGAATTAAAACGTTTAGAAGAAATGAAAAGTATTTTACTTAAGTATGATTTAAAAAAGGGATTGACCCCAGAAAAAGCCAAATCAATTTTAGAAGAACTAGGACCAACTTTTATTAAATTAGGGCAAATTTTATCCACGAGAATTGATTTAATTCCAAAAGAATACTGTGAACAATTCTCTCATCTTCGAGGAAATACAAAACCATTAGAAAAAGAAGAAATTGTTGCTATTTTAAAAGAAAATTATGAAGACATCCATGCGGTTTTTTCGAAAATCGATCAATGTATTGGTTCTGCTTCAATAGCACAAGTCCATTTAGCAACCCTAACAAACAATCAGCAAGTAATTATTAAAGTTTGTAGACCAAATGTTTATCAAAAAATGGAAATGGACGTCCATTTAGCTAAAAAATTGATTCGCTTAACCCATCTTAATCAATTAATTAAAGTGATGGATCTCAATTTAATGCTAGACGAGATGTTAGCGGTTGCTAAGGAAGAAAGTAACCTTTTAGTAGAGTGCGAACATATAACTAAATTTCGAGAGCTTAATCAAAATCATCCTTTTATTGATGTTCCCATTGTTTATCGCGAATATTGCACAAAACAAGTTATGGTAATGGAATATATTAAAGGAATAAAAATTAATGATATTTCTGCCTTAAAAAGTAGGGGATATGATTTAAAAAAATTATCTTATTCCCTTAGTGATAATTATATGAAACAAGCCCTTGTGGATGGCTTTTTCCACGCTGATCCTCATCCAGATAATATTTTAATTAGAGACGAGAAAATTACTTATATTGATCTAGGCATGGTAGGCGTTTTATCAAAAAATGAGAGAGAGTTATTAAAAAAATGTATTAAAAATATTATGTCCGAGGACTATTATGAGGTATCCAAGATTCTACTGATGATGTCAAATGCTACAAAAGAGATTGATATGACAAAACTTACCCAAGATGTTTCTTCTATCCTAAGGGAATATTCCTTAAAAGATTTAGCAGAAATTGATACCGCTAAATTTATCTCTAGCATGTTTAAGATGCTTCAAAAAAACGGTTTGAAACTTCATTCTTCTATCACAATGTTGATTCGAGGAATATGTGTAATTGAAGCAACTTTGGAAATTTTAAATCCAAATCTTAATTTAATTGAAGTGATGATGAATTATGTTTTTAAAGAAAAAATTACACTCGATTCTTCAAAAATAATCAATCAAGCAAAACAACTCGCCAAAAGTACAAAGAGTATATTAGATTTACCAAATGAAGCCAATCAATTTTTAAAGTATTTTAATCAAGGAGATGGACACGTTAAAATTGAAATGTCAGCCTCAAGCAAGCAAGTTGATAAATTAGAAAAATTATTACATGAATTTATTATTGGCATGATTGATGCAAGCTTAATTTTAGCTTATAGCCTGCAGAGTGATCAAAAAGTTCAAAGAGTACTTTTATATTTTATTTTATTTCTTTCACTTTGGTTGTTTATCAAAATGCTAATCGATCATATTCATCGGGGATATTAATTTTCATTAAAATATTTTTCAATACCCTTGGCAATATTTTTGATTAGAATATCTTGATATTCTTCTTGCCTAATTTTATAATTGTCGTTAGGATTGCTAATAAATCCGGCTTCTACTAGTACTCCTGGAACTTTTAATTTAGAGTACATGTAGTAGCCATTTTCTTTTTTATATTCTCTTACATTTTTCATATTTTCTTTCATCGTATTAGTAATTACTTCTGCTACTTTTTTATTTTCCTTTAAAACATTACTATAAAAAATTTGAATACCATTCCATTTTTGACTTGGACTAGCATTTAGATGCATAGAAATATATAAATCACAAGAAGATTGGTTAATTAATTTAACACGACCATATAAATCATTTCTTTTTCTATTACTTTTACTAGTGGCCAAGTCATAGTCCCCAGTTCTTGTATAATATACCATTGCCCCTTTTTCTTTAAGAAATGTTCCAAGCTTTTTTCCTAGAAGTAAATTCATATCTTTTTCGTAGAAGTTTTTTGAAATAGCACCAGAATCTGGACCACCGTGACCAGGATCAATATAGATTGTTTTCCCTAATAGAGTATAGTCTTTTGTTGCTGCGTTTGCTTTTGAAAAACAAAAAATACTTAATAAGAATAACGCTAGAATGAAAGTTTTATATTGTTTCATGGATTTCACCTATTTTAATTATATGCAACGTTTTTTTATTTACTTGCGACAAATCGACAAAATTTAGATTTATTTTATGATATCTTTTTTTTGGTGATAAAATTGAAGAAAATGTTAAAAAAAGGACTTATGCCTATATTTCTATCAGTAGTTTGTGGAGCAATTTGCGGAAAACTGGTTTATCAGATTTATGACAAGAAAATAGACGAAGATATTATGGGAGAGAAAATCTATTTAATACAAGCTGGCGCCTATTCTAGTTATGATAATATGGTTACGAATACTTCTTTAGATAATTATATTTATTATCAAGATAAAGATGGATTATTTAAATCAATTATTGGTTTAACCGAAGATAAAAAGAATATTGAATTAATCAAAAATACTTATCAAGATGAAGTTTTAGTTAGTGAATATTATTCTAAAGATTTAGAATTAAATCAAAAAATCAAAGAATATGATAAACGAATTAGTACTAGCAAAAATCCAGATGAAGTGAAGAGTATTGTTTTAGAAATGTTAACGCTATATAAAGATAAGGAAGCAACTTTAACCCAAATAGTATCTTAAATCATTATTTTGTGATAAACTAATAATGGTGATATAAATGAAAGAAAAATATATTGAATTATTACTTGAAAAATGTGTAGATAAGAATAGTAAAATATTATTTATATATTACAATAAAGAAATTTATCCCTTTGTTGAGCAACTAGTTCGCCGGGCTAAAGAAAAAGGGATTGAGGAAGTGTATTTAGATGTTGAGGATATTTATTATACCCATGATTTATTAAAAAATAGTACAAAGGAAGAGATTAGTAATAACGCCTATTTTGACCAATCGATTTGGGATGTTTACGCGAAAAAAGGAGCTAGTTTTTTAATATTTGAAACAGAATATCCTAATCTTATGGAAGATATTGATACACAACGCATTTCATTGGCTGCCAAAAAGAAAAATGACTCAAGACCATTTTATAAAAAGTTAGTAAGAGAGTGTAAACTTTCTTGGTGTATTGCTGCTTATCCAGGAAAACTTTGGGCAGACTCCTTATTTTCTACACCTGATAGTTATGAAAAATTAGAAAACGCTATTTTTCAAGTTTGTATGATAAATCAAGAAGATCCACTTGCCTGTTGGGATAATCAATTGAAAAAAGCAGAAGACATGATTACCATTTTAAATCATATGAATTTAGAAAAACTACATTATTCTAATTCACTAGGAACCTCTTTAGATATTTATTTACCAGATAATTATTGTTTCTCTAGCGCAAAAGATAACGACGTCATTGTAAATATGCCTTCTTATGAAGTTTTCACAAGTCCTCATTATCTAAAGACAGAAGGAATTGTTTATAGTTCAAAGCCATTAAATTATAATGGCAAAATTGTTGATAAGTTCTTTCTAAAATTTATGAATGGTAAAGTAGTAGATTATGGTGCCAAAGTGGGGGAGGATGTTTTAAAGTCGATTATAGAAAGAGATTTGCATAGTTGCTATTTGGGAGAATGTGCCTTAGTTCCTTATGATAGTCCTATTTCTAATTTAAACATGACATTTGGAACAACTCTAATAGACGAGAATGCTTCTTGTCATTTGGCTTTGGGAGCGGGATTTGCAGAATGTTTAGTTGATGGACTTTCCCTTAATGAGATAGAACTTTTAAAAAGAGGAATCAATTGTTCAAAGACACACGTTGATTTTATGATTGGAACAAGCGATTTATCGATTGTTGGACTAACGAAAGATAAGCAAGAAGTATTGATTTTTAAAAATGGGAATTTCAATATAACCGAAAAAAATGAGTATATTCGCTAGATTTTCTTGCTTCCTCATCCTTCTTTACCAAAAAATTCCCGGTCCTTGGCACAATCACTGTCGCTATTTTCCCACTTGTTCGTCTTATGCACTAGAGGCAATTCAACGCTACGGTTTTTTCTACGGCTGGTTTTTGGCCTTAAAGCGAATTGCTAGATGTACCCCATGGGGAGGGGAAGGATACGATCCAGTACCTCTTTCCAAAAAAAAGAAAACAAAATAGAAAAAAATTATTATCAATCTTTCTCTATTTTGTTTTTTCTAATTCAATTGCCTGTGTAGGACAATACTCTATAGCTGTCTCTACAGTCTTTGCATCTTCATCTTTAATGTCATCAACTATTACCTCAGCAATACCTTCGTCATTAAAATCAAAAATTTTTTGATTGGTTAAAGAAACACAACTGCCACATCCTATACATTTTTCTGAAATTACTTTTGCTTTCATTGACATTCCTCACTTTCTAAGATATCATAGCAATTAATTTGATAAAAATCAAGAAAATTATTTTAATTTAGGAAAAAATATGCTATGATAATTAAGAATAAGAGGTGGCGTTATGGATAGTAGAAGTAATCGATATTATGAAGACATTAATAATGAAGTAGTTTCTTCCACTAGAAGTAGTAGAAATAAAAGATTGTATAGAGAAGTTTATGGAAAATATGATGATTTAGAAAATCTCCCTCTTGACGATAATACTGATGAAATTGATATGTCTAGATTAAAAGAACTTGTTTCTAATAAGAAAGAACATTCAAAACCAGCAGTTAGAGAAAATTTTAATGTATTAGAACAAAGAAAAAGAAATATTGATGAACAAAAAGTCTATGATATTAATAAAATTTTGGAGAAGGCTAAATATGAAAATAATAAATTAAAGGGAAATATTATGCCAACCTCAAAAGTAAATAAACAAATCCTGCATACTCTACAAAGTACAGAATTATCTTTAGAAGAAATCAATCAAGCAAGTCGCTCTGGAGAAAAAGATGAAGGAGATAATCATATCCAAGACAATACTTCCTTAATAGAAGATGAAGAAAAATTAGAAATGACCAGAGAATTAAAATATCGGAATTTAGACGAAGAAGAACCAAAGAAAGAGAGTGAAAATAGTCTATCCCTAGATTTATTTACTGATTTAAAGCCAACCGGTAACACAATTGTAACAAAACCAATTCGAGATGATGATAACAGATCGACTAAACCCAATTTACATTCAGATGATACAAGTGATATTGATATCATCAAAAACGGAGAAAAAATGGAAGAGCCATCTAATGATTTTTTTACAAGTTCTTATGAATTTTCTAAAAAAGATTTTATGCCCATTGATGATGACTTCTCTGATTTAAATAAACGGGGAGGAGTTTTGAAGATTTTGCTATTGTTTTTGATGGTTTTTGTTGTTGGTGGAGTCATTACTTACTTTATTCTTAACTATGGCATTGGAATTTCGTAATTTTTATTCATGACATTTTTTTCATAATTTTATAAATATTTTTTAAAAGAAGGAGGTTTGACATGCAAAAAACAGTAATAGTGGATGATATATGCTACGAAGTAATAAAAAATTATAAAGATGCTTTCCAGGAAGATCTATTTTTAGAAAAAGTTACTTCCTATTTCCTTCCGTATGATTACATTGTTGGAGATATTGCTTACAACAAACTTAGATTGAAAGGATTTTATGACAAAACAAACAATAAGGCAAAAAAAATAAATAATTATGCTTTTTTAGAAAAATACTTAAAAGAAAATTGTGCTGTAGATTGTCGATATTTTGTATTGAAGAAAAAAGAAAAAAAATAATTTTATTCTATTCGTTTATTTGGGTAACTTAGATACTATTTTATATGGTATCTTTTTTGGTTCTTCGAACTTCAATGGACCTAGATTTAAAGTAGCAAAAAAAAGAAAAAGATAGTCAAAAAAATGATATTTTCAATTAATGGATATATTTCCAAAACATCAAATTTACTTTTTATTGATAAAGGTTATTAGCAAAATTCATTTCCTTGGCTGAACTGTAACCATTTTGTTTTTGTAAATACAAAAAAACAATTGACAACGAAAGGTAAAAGTGCTAGAATATATACCCAACAAAGGGGGAAAGAAAATGAAAAATATTCAGAAAAGTCAGATTTTTAAATTATTATTGGTACTTGTTTTTTGCTTATCTATGAGTATAAGTACAGTTAGTGCTGAAACTGCTCCTAGTACATTTAGAGCAACGCACTACACTTTTAGTAATCCACCAATGAGTTATCCAGCTACTTTTCATATTAAGAAAACAACTGGTGGAAGATATGTATATTGTACTTATTATGCAAAAAATACTCCAGTTAAGAATGTTGTTTATAGCAAGGGGAGTTTGGTTAAAGATAATGGTATTAATTACATTTTAAATGAATCATATGATGCTAAGAGTGATAATTCATTTTTTATTTATCAAACAGCGTTATGGATTTATATGGTGGATAAAGGAATTATGCCACAACCTTATTACGATTTAACTGTATTTAAATCTAGAGTAAATAATAGCGATGCAAGTACAGCAAAGAAGATTAAAACATTAGTTGCAAACGCAAAGAAAGCAGGGGAGAACGATAGTAGTAAGCCAACTATTTCTGCTAATACAAGTGGTGTTAAATTTAGTCTTGATAGTGAAGGAAAATACTATGTTACCTCTGCAATTAAAGTAACTAGTTCTACAGGAAAATTTAAAGCTAGTATTGTCTCAGCACCTAGTGGAACGAAATATTCTGTCGAAGGAAAAAAACTTTACATCAAAGTTCCAAAAAGTTCGGTTACTTCATTAAATACACCAGTAAAATTAAAACTTACTAACTCTAAGACAGTATATCACTCATATTATTATAATCCAAGTGACAGTACTTATCAAATCATGGCTATGCCTTTCAAAGAAACTTTAAATGCCTCAACAAAAATTTCCTTATCAATAAAGGGGAGTAGTTCAATAGAAGCAATTAAAGTTGACGAAGAAGGAAAAGCATTAAGTGGTGCAACGCTACAAGTTACTAATGATAGCGGTAGTGTTATTGATAGTTGGGTTACCGATGGCAATAATCACAAGATTTCTAATTTGTCAGCAGGAACTTATATTTTAAAAGAAACAAAGGCTCCTGTTGGATACAAATTGAGTACTGAACAAGTTAAATTTGTTGTTGATGCAAACGGTAATGTTAAGGACGCAAATGGTAATGTAGTTACTTTATTAACTTTTAAAAACGAAAAGAATTCTGTTACGGTTAGCAAACAAGATATTGCTAATAGTAGTGAATTACCTGGTGCTACTTTAGTGATTAATAATAGTGATGGTAAAGAAATTGTCAAATGGACATCTTCTACGAAACCATACGTTATTCGTGGGCTTGCTGCTGGAACATATACATTAACAGAAACAATTGCCCCAGATGGTTATACTAAGAGCACAGAATCAATTACTTTCAAGATTGGTGATGACGGAAAAATTTATGATGCCGATGGAAAAACTATAGATAAAGTTATTATGTATAACAAAAAAACAGATACACCTGGTGGAGCTTCAATTAGTAAAAAAGATGCAACAACAGGAAGTGAATTACCTGGTGCTACTTTAGTAGTAAAAGATTATGATGGTAAAGAAATTGATACTTGGGTATCAACTGATAAACCACACGTTATTGAAAATTTAAAACCTGGAATTTATACACTAACGGAAACAATTGCCCCAGATGGTTATATTTTATCTACTGAAACCGTTACTTTTACAATTAAAGATGACGGTTCAGTTACTCCAGTGGTAATGTATAATTCACCTAATAGCAAGGATGTTCCAAAAGAAGATACACCTAGCGGTGGTGGAGAAGAAGTGCCAGTTGAAAGCACAGGATCTTACAAAACAATCGCTTCTACTGTTATTGGTTCAGTGATTATCTTTGTTGGAGGAATTGTTCTACTTGCAACTTCTAAAAGAAAAGAAGATTAAAAAAATTATAAAAAGAAATAACAATTCAGTCATCTCTTGATGAGAAAAAGAGTTTCCAAAAACCCTAATTGAATCAAAATTCAACTAGGGTTTTTCATTTTGTCAATAATCTAGAATTTTTTATCATGTTATTGTTTGATTTAAAAAGTAAAAAATTATTTTAATTCATAACAAAATACTATTCTTAAGTCTCTTTTTTTGTTCCATTTATCGAAAAACGGATAAAATAATCGCATAAAAATTTTACATAAAGCATTAATTTATCTATGAAATGACATCAAATATAAGGTTTTCTATATTTTGAAAATTACTTATATAATGTGTCATTTTTTGCTTTAAAGTAAGTTTTTCTCCCATAGTTTTATCTAACTAGATAGATTAAATACTATTTTTCTAATTGTTGATAGATTGGCTATTGATTTTCAACTCCGTTTCTTGAGTGATCTTCATCCATGATAACATCTAATTTCCAGTGAAGTACACATTCAATATTTTTTTGTTCCCTTATTATTAAGAATCCATGATAATTGAAATAATATAAAGAATATTCTCTCGTATAATTATCTAAAATTTTTATGCGATTGCCATAAAAAACGGAACTAAATCTTTTCAAAGACTTTATTTTATGATACAATTGATAAGAATAGTAAAGGAGAGGTAGTAGAAGATGAGAATAGGTGTAGATATAGATGGTGTTTTGAACGATATTGGACAATGGCACTATTCTTGCGGGTTTAAGTTTTGTATTGATAATCATATTAAGCGGGGTTTTCACCCAGATGAGTATATGATAGAAAAACAATTTGAACTAACCGATGAAGAAAATTACAAATTTTGGAGAGAATATATTTTTGATTTAATGGTCTCTATACCAACAAGACCATATGCAGGAAATATTCTTAAGTTACTTTCAGAAATGGGACATGAAATTATTATTTTAACGGCTAGAGATAATCGCTATCTGACGAATCAGTATGCTAATACAATGAATTTTTATGTAGAAGAATGGTTACGAAAAAACAATATTATTTACGATGAAATTATTGCTGGTCCCGGGAAAAAGAAAGATAAATGTATAAAACATAAGTTAGATATCATGATTGAAGATAAAGCTTCTAATGTATTAGAAATCAGCGAGGTTATTCCTGTTTTGTGTTTTGATGCACCTTACAATGCTAAAATTTCTAAAAATAATGTTAAGCGCGTCTATAGTTGGTATCAAATTTATCAATATTTTTTAGATAAATGCGAATAAATCCTTTTCAAGTGTTAAAGATGATGTTATACTTAAAATGATAGTTAGGAGGGTTATGAGGTACTTAGGATTAGATTTAGGAAGTAAAACATTAGGAATTGCCATTAGTGATACAAGTCTAACAATTGCGACAGTATTCACTACACTTCGATTTTCTAGCGAGGATTATGATTCACTACTCGTTCCTTTAAAAAAAATTCTTTTTGAAAATCAAATTGAAAAAATTGTTTTAGGATATCCTTTAAATATGGATGGTACGGTTGGACCTCGAGCAACAATAACTTTGGAGTTTAAGAAAAAACTAGAAGATGAATTTAAAATAGAAGTGATTTTAGAAGATGAACGACTAACTTCAGTGATTTCTAATCAAATTTTACTTGAAGCAGATTTATCAAGAAAAAAAAGAAAAAAAAAGGTAGATGGTCTAGCGGCGCAAATTATTTTGCAGAGTTATTTGGATAGGGAAGGTGGAAAATAAAATGGAAGAAAAAAATTTATTTCAAGTGTTAGATGAAAATGGAAAAGAAGTTACTTGTGAAGTATTATTTACATTTGATTCAGAAGAAACGAATAAAAGTTATATTGTATATACAGATAATACGACAGATGATGAGGGAAATGTTAGAGTGTATGCCTCTATTTTTGAACCTGGGTCAGAGAATATGGAACTAAAGCCAATTGAATCTGACAGAGAATGGAAAATTGTTGAAACTATTTTAGAATCAATTCAAGAAGAAAATAACAAGTAGAATTAGGTTTTTATGAAATTTTTACAAAATATTTATTTGGCAATTATTATTCTTATCTTTAATATTTGCCTATTTGGATATGCACTAGTTCATTACGAGCTTAGTGCTCCTACACATGAGAAAAAAGAAAAAACGGTAGAAATAAAACCTGGTGGAATTGATTCTATTGCTAGTACTTTATATCAAGAAGGACTGATTCGTAATCGCTTAATCTTTACGGTGTATGCTAAAGTTACAGGAAAAAACAACTTAAAAGCGGCGATTTATACATTGTCAACAGATATGGATGCTCGCAAGATTATAGAGATTTTATCAGAGGGTAAAGGAAGCAATAGCAAAGAAATTTCTATTACTTTTAAAGAGGGTTGGAATGTTCGAAAGATTGCAAAGGCAATTGAAGAGAATACAAATCATACCGAAGATGAGGTATATCAAACATTAAAGAATGAAGATTTTTTAAAGAGAATGATTGTCAAGTATTGGTTTTTGGAAGATACAATTTTAAATCAAGAAATCTATTATTCTCTAGAAGGGTATTTATATCCTGATACCTATAATTATTCTTCTAAAGATGAAGATATCGAAGTGATTTTAGAAAAAATGCTTGCCGAAACGGAGAAAAAAATAGCAAGTAGGAAGGATGAAATTACTTCTTCTACAAGAAGTGTCCAGGATATTTTTACACTTGCCTCTATGCTAGAATTAGAAGGAAATACTCTAGAGGATCGTAAAGGAATTGCTGGTGTTTTTCAAAATAGACTAGCCAAAGGGATGAACTTGGGAAGTGATGTCACTACTTATTATGGTGCTCGGGTTGATATAGGGCAAAGAGATTTGTATGCTAATGAGGTAAATGCTTGTAACTCCTATAATACAAGATGTCCATCATTTAAAACACTACCAGTATCACCAATTTGCAGTCCTTCTCTAGATTCGATTATTGCAGCATTAGAACCAGAAGATAGTCAATATTTATACTTTGTTGCGGACAAAAATATGAAAATTTATTTTAGTGATACCTTGAATGAACATAATCGTAAAATTCAAGAGTTAAAAGATAAAAATTTGTGGTTAGAGTATTGAGGGGATGAAAATACTTTAATCGCTTTTTCTTTGTCTTAGAGTAAGAATAAAAAAGATCAAGATGTTTTTTAAGAAGCATAGTATTAAATTTTAATATTTTAATTTTTTATCTCTCAGCAATGACAAGTTATAATTTCATATTATTTAAAATAGTTTAATAAATTATCTTTTTTGCTATCAGTCATCATGGGTTAATACAGTAAAAAATTAACTTTAAGTATTATTTTTTACTTTAAATGATGTTCAATTTCGATTTAGTTAATTTTATTGCTAGTCTATTTTTTCTTTGTTATACTTGAGGTGTGAAAATAGAGAGGTGATAATTTGAAATACGTTTATGCTTTTCACGAAGGAAACAAAGATATGCGAGATTTATTAGGGGGAAAAGGGGCTAATCTTGCAGAAATGACAAAAATTGGTTTACCAGTACCACAAGGATTTACTGTTACAACAGAAGCTTGTAATAAGTATTATGCTGATGGAAAAAAAATCAGTAGTGACGTGGAGGAACAAATTTTTGCGCAACTTCACGCTTTAGAAGAAACTACTGGAAAGAAAATGGGAGATTTGGAAAATCCATTATTAGTTTCAGTAAGAAGCGGAGCTAGAGCTTCAATGCCTGGAATGATGGATACGGTTCTTAATTTAGGAATGAATGACGAAGTAGCTAAACATTTGTCTGAGATAGGTTCTAATAAGAGATTTGTTTATGATTCTTATAGAAGATTTATTATGATGTTTGCTGATGTCGTAAAAGGATACTCTAAAAATTCTTTTGAGAGAATGTTAGATTCCTATAAAGAAGATAAAAGAGTAAAGTTTGACACCGATTTAGATGCAGAAGATATGTATAATATTACTTTGAAATTTAAATCTATTTATAAAGAATTATCGGGGGATGATTTTCCACAGGATCCTAAAACACAATTAATAGAAGCAGTTACGGCAGTTTTTCGTTCTTGGAATAATGAAAGAGCAATTATTTATAGAAGAATGAACGATATTCCATCTTCTTGGGGAACAGCAGTGAATGTACAAGAGATGGTTTATGGAAATATGGGTGATGATTGTGGTACTGGCGTTGCCTTTACTAGAAACCCAGCAACAGGAGAGAATAAACTCTATGGAGAATATTTGATTAATGCTCAAGGTGAAGATGTTGTTGCTGGAGTTCGTACTCCAGAGGATATTTCTACTTTAAAAGAAAAAATGCCTCATGTCTATGAAGAATTTGTAAAAACTACTGAAATTCTCGAAAATCATTATAGAGATATGCAGGATATGGAATTTACTATCGAAAAAGGAAAATTGTTCATGCTTCAAACACGTAATGGTAAGAGAACTGCTGATGCAGCAATTCGTATTGCTGTTGAGATGGTAGAAGAAGGAAAAATTACGAAAGAAGAAGCTTTAATGAAAGTTGAGCCAAAAGCTTTAGATCAATTATTACATAAAACTTTTGATAGCGAAGCGTTAAAAGAAGCCACAGTAATTGCTACTGGTTTAGCAGCTTCACCTGGTGCTGGATCTGGAGAGATTTATTTTAATGCAAGTGACGTAACAAAAGCTTTTAAGGATGGGAAAGATGCCATTTTAGTTCGATTAGAAACTTCACCTGAGGATATTCAAGGAATGAGTGATGCTAAAGGAATTTTGACTGTTCGTGGGGGCATGACTTCTCACGCAGCAGTTGTTGCTCGTGGAATGGGAAGATGTTGTGTATGTGGTTGTGGAGAGCTTACAATTAATGAAGAAGAAAAAACATTAACCACAAAAGAAGGAAAAGTTTATCACGAAGGGGATACTATTTCCATAGATGGTAGTACTGGACGTGTTTATGATGGCATTATCCGCTCTGTAGAACCAACAATAAGTGGAAACTTTGAAACATTTATGGAATGGGCTGATAAGACAAGAAAATTAGGCGTTAAAGCAAATGCAGATAATCCTAAAAACGCTAAGCAAGCATGCTCATTTGGAGCAGAAGGAATTGGACTTTGTCGAACAGAACATATGTTTTTTGAAACAAGTCGAATATTTGCAGTAAGGCAAATGATTGTTGCAGAAACTGTTGAACAAAGAAAAAAGGCACTAGAAAAAATACTTCCTATGCAAAGAGATGACTTTGAAAAAATGTTTACTGTATTAAACGGAAGGCCAATGACAATTCGTTATTTGGATCCACCTTTACATGAATTTTTACCTCATACGGATGAAGAGATTAACGATTTAGCTAAAGCGTTAGAAATTAGCTTTGAACAGCTTAAGGATAGAATTAACTCATTAAAAGAATTTAATCCAATGATGGGACATAGAGGATGTCGTCTTGCGATTACTTATCCAGAAATTGCAGAAATGCAGACCAGAGCTGTAATAGAGGCTGCTATTCATGTTTCTGAAAAAGGAATTCCAGTGCATCCAGAGATTATGATTCCACTAGTTGGCGATATTAAAGAACTTCAATATGTTAAAAGAATTGTAAATGAAGTTGCGGATAAGTTAATTAAAGAAAATAACAGTTCTATTACTTATCAAGTTGGAACAATGATTGAAATTCCAAGGGCAGCACTTTTAGCAGATGAAATTGCTAAAGAGGCAGAATTCTTTAGCTTTGGTACAAATGATTTAACCCAATTAACTTATGGATTTTCAAGGGATGATGCTGGTAAATTCTTAAATGACTATTATGATAAACAAATCTTTGAAAGTGATCCATTTGCTAAGATTGACGAACACGGTGTTGGACAATTGATAGAAATGGCTGCTGAAAAAGGAAGAAGTGTTAGAAATAATATTTCACTTGGTATTTGCGGTGAACATGGTGGGGATCCTAGTTCAATTGATTTTTGCCACCGAGTTGGCTTGGATTATGTATCTTGTTCTCCATTTAGAGTTCCTATTGCTAGATTAGCGGCAGCGCAAGCGGCTATTCGAGAAAAAGAAAACAAATAATGTGTGATGATAAAAATATTTAGATATTGATTTATCTAGATATTTTTAATTGAAGTAAATTATCTTTTTGAACAGTAATTCATTAAATTTTTATTCATTTTTTGATAAAAAAAGCTTTTAAGCAGTTAGTTAATTTTTAAATAATTTCTTTTATTTATAAGTATTTTATTTTGATAATTAACTGTAGGTATTGACAAAGAAATTAATTAGTGCTATAATCTTAGTACTGGTTGATGAATAGCATACAAAGGGGGAGGTAAGAGAATGAAAAATTCTTATGTGATTGAGTATCTAAATGAAAATGAGTTTAGAAAAAAAGAGCGGGCAGTGAAAAAATATAATATGCTTGCTTATAAAAAGTTAATTTTTGAATTCTATCCTAATTTTCGAGATGGAAGTTTTGATGGTGTTGTCGTTTCTAAAAATGCAGGAGAGGGAATTGTAAAGTATGAATTAAAATTACCTACTGATTCAACTTTTTCTAAAGTATATGATGATATTGTTTTGCATTACACGGTTTATGAACAACAAAAAATTGTTATGTTAAATAATATTACACCGGATGATATTTTAACGGAAGGACATCAAAAAGAGCTTACTACTTATAAAGGAGTTCCTATTTCGAAATCTCATGCAGAAAAGGATATGTTTAAGATTAATTTATTAAATATGTTAGGAAAGTAAGGAATTTTATTTATTTTCTTTCCTTATTTTGCATATTCATAAGTGTAGAATAGTAGAGTAGAAAAGAGTGAATGTTTTGGATAATATTTTTAATGATCGTAGTTATATGTTCATTGTTGCTGATATATTAAAAAATTGTCATTTTAATGAAATAAAAACCTGCAAACATCATGGGATGAATCGATTAGACCATTCTATTCGAGTATCTTATTATTCTTATTTGGTAGCAAAGAAGTTACATCTTAATGCTGTAGAGGTAGCTAGAGGTGGATTGTTACATGACTTTTTTGTCGCAGAGGATTTAAGTTCTAAGAAGCAAAAGTTCAGTTTATTTTTTCATCCTTATGCTTCTTTAAAAAATGCTTCCGAGTATTTTGATTTAACAGAAAGAGAAAAGGATATTATTATTACTCATATGTTTCCTAGTTTACCGCATAAAGTTCCTAGGTATATGGAGAGTTGGATTGTGAGTTTGGTTGATAAAATAGTTGCTACTTATGAATTTTATTGTTCTTATGGTAAGAATTATGTTTATAAATTATCTAATATGTATATTATCTTATTAATATTATTTAAGTGGTAGAATTAACTATTTTTATAGTTGGTTCTTTTCTTTTTTAAGATTATTATAAAAAAAGTAAACTTATTGTTTGCTTTTATGGTATGTTTTTTACGGTCTCTAAAGAGGCGAGAGAGGATGAGATGTTCTATGAAGATTATTGCGATTGTGGGACCTACTGGTGTTGGGAAGACGAAATTATCGATTGCTTTAGCAGAAAAATATCATGGAGAAATTATTAATGCGGACGCTATGCAGGTATATAAGAAGTTAAATATTGGAACAGCTAAAGTTAGCGAAGAAGAAAAGAAAGGTATTCCTCATCATTTGTTTGATATTAAAGACGTCTGTGAGGAGTATTCAATTTATCATTATCAAAAAGATTGCAGGGAAAAAATCGATGAAGTGATAAAGCGAGGTCATGTTCCGATTATTGTTGGAGGAACGGGACTGTATCTTAAGTCGGCTCTTTATGATTATGAACTTTCTCCTTCTAGTTTTAGAGATACAAGTGAATATGAAAGCAAATCAGTATCGGAACTTAGAGATATTCTAACGTCAATTGATCCTGTGGGGGCAAAAGAGATTGATTTTCATAATAAAAGAAGGCTAATTAATGCAATTTTATATTATCAGGAAAATGGGAAATCGATTGTATCTAATCGTACGAATAAACTTCTTTATGATTGCATTTTTATCGGACTTACAACCGAGAGAGAAAAACTATATGAAATTATTAATAAAAGAGTGGATGCGATGATTAAAAATGGTCTTGTTGATGAGGTTTATTCTTTTTACCACCAAAACATTCGGTCAAAGCCACTTTTAGGGGGAATTGGCTATAAAGAATTATATTCGTATTTTGACAGAGAAATTTCTTTAGAAGAGGCAATTTCTCTTATTAAAAGAAATTCTAGAAGATATGCGAAAAGGCAATATACTTTTTTTAGAAATCAGTTGGATGTTAAATGGTTTGATACCAATTATACCAACTTTTCTAAAACGGTTGAAGAAGTAGCAGGATATCTTTCAAAGGAACTAGAAAAGTAATTCTTTTTTTGCTATAATAGAGTTAATTTTATGAAAGGAAAATACTGAAATATTAGTAAGGTTAATTTTAAGTATTTTTCTAAAAATCAAGAAAAGAGGTTTTTATGAAGAAGGTTGTTGTTGGAATTTCTGGTGGCGTTGATAGTTCGGTTGCTGCTTTACTTTTAAAAAAACAAGGTTATGAGGTTATTGGGTTATTTATGCGAAATTGGGATAGTTCAATTAATAATGATTATTTGGGAAATCCTAATTTGGAAAATTCAATTTGTCCTCAAGAAGAAGATTATAATGATGCAAAGGCTGTATGTGAAAAGTTAGATATTCCTTTGCACCGAGTTGATTTTGTAAAGGAATATTGGGATTATGTTTTTACTTATTTTTTGGATGAGTTAAAGAAGGGAAGAACACCTAATCCAGATGTGATGTGCAATAAATATATTAAATTTGATTTATTTGTAAAAGAAGCATTAAAGTTGGGTGCTGATTACATTGCAACAGGGCATTATGCTAGAATAAAAGATGGAAAGTTGATTAGGGCGGTAGACTTAAATAAGGACCAGACTTATTTTTTGGCTTATGTTGCAAGAGAAAAATTTTCTAATGTCTTATTTCCTATTGGAGAATTAGAAAAGCCTATGGTAAGACAAATTGCTTTAGAGAATGATTTAATTACGGCAAAGAAGAAAGATTCAACGGGAATTTGTTTTATTGGAGAGCGAAATTTTACTAAATTTTTAGAGAATTATTTGCCTAATCAACCGGGAGATATTATTGATATTGAAACAAAAGAAAAGGTTGGAGAGCATATTGGACTGATGTATTATACTATAGGGCAAAGAAGGGGACTTCATTTAGGCGGTCATCATGAGAAAAGTTATGTTGCTTTAAAAGATTTGGAACATAATATTTTGTATGTTGCTAGTGGAGACGAAAATCGGTATTTATATTCCAGTAGAGCGATTATTGAGGAATTTAATTTTTTGACGGATGAAAGACCTGACTCATGTACTTGTAAGTTTAGATATCGTTCAAAGGATGTTGAAATAAGGGTAAAATATTTAGAAAACGGGGATTTGGAATTAAAGTACGACCATGCGAAAGCCGTTACTCCAGGACAATTTTGTTGCTTATATCAAGGAGAAGTATGTTTAGGGGGAGGCATTATTAAAGAAGTATTTTAATTTTTACTTGACATTCTACTTGACATAATCTGTAAACATGATAAAATATAATTAGAGAGGGATGTAACATGAATACTGTTGATAAAATTAATTTAATTTTGAAAAAAACCAATATTTCTAAAGTTAATCTAGCAAAGTATTTGGGTGTTTCTAGGCAGATGGTATATAATTATTTAGATAGTGATGATTTAAATAAAATGCCTGCAGAAAAATGTCAGTTGTTATTTAATTTATTAGAAGTTAGAAGTTGTGAAGAAATTTCTGAAAAAGAACTTACAGATGAATACTTGCAGTCGGTTTCTAATAAAGTTTTTAATTATAAAAAAGTTCCTTCAAAGAAGGAAGAAATAATTGAACTTACCGGTTTAAAAAAAGAAGAACAGGATATTATATCAGATATTGTTTTTCTCCTAAAAGAGATGTTAAATGAAAATAAGACAAAAGAAAGTTATATTACTTTAAAATATTTGTACCATTTTATTCAATCTTTGGCTGGAATGAAGGAAGCAAAATATATTTTAGGGTACATTGCTAAGAATAATGGCTATTTGAAGTATAATGTATACGATTTTAATGAAGAAAATCAGTTTGTTTTTGAAAGTATTATGTATTCGGCAATGACTTTGTATGCAAACGGTGGAGCTTCAAAAAGTAAACTCGCTGAATCACATCGTAGATGGGAAGCAGAATTAGAACGAAAAAATGAGGAGAAACTAAGTCGAACGCAAGAATTAAATACGGCTAAGGTACAGGCTTTACGTGAACTTGGATATACTGAGATTAATGAGAGAAATGCTAGTGAAGTATTTGATAAGATAGCGGAGATACAAGCTAGAAATAATAACTATTAATAAGGAGAGAGTAAGTATGATAAATTTTATTTTTTTACCGATTCGAATATTATTTACTGCTATATTTTTGCCATTGAAACTTGTTTTTAAAATTTTGGGAATAAGATAAAATAACAGTTCTTCGAAATTCGGTGGACAGGAAAAATTACACCTAAAATTTGATATGAACCCCGTTTCTTGGACATAAGAGAAACGAGGTTTTTATATGTCAAAGTTAACTTACGAAGATAAAATAAATTTATATAATGATAAAAAGAAAGGAATGTCGATAGAAAGTCTATCAAATAAATACAAAGTAAAGAAAAGTGTAATTAATTATCTAACCGCATTAATAGATAAACATGGAATAGCTATTTTAAGAACAAGTAAAAATAAAATTAATTCTAAATTTGAGAAACAGGAAGCTATAGATAGAGTTTTAATTAATGGTGAAGCCAAACAGGCTGTGGCATTAGATATCGGTTTATTAAGTAAAGGTATATTAGATAATTGGATCAAAAATTATATAAAAATATGATAGAATTAAAGTGAAATTAAAAGGACTGTCACCTGTAAATTATAGGTTACAATCCTCTAATTAGAAACTATTTATAAACTGTCCAACTTTTGGGGTTCAGTTCAATTTAGGTGTGATTTTTATTGTATTTTATTTTTTTAAAACTCCTAAAGAATGTCAAAGCTAAACTATTTTTATCAAACTTTAAACTAATATCAAATAACTCTTTAACATTTTTTTACTAGATTCATAGAATTTCAAATAACTAATACTCTTTAGTCAAAGAATTAGTTTTTTTGTTTTGTTCAGATGATGATTTTTTTTGCAAAGTAGTAGAAAAAATATACATTGAGATTAATGATATGATATAATGAGATTATATATAATATTAAGTTGAAAGGTGAATAATTTATGGAAAAAAGAAATTATATTTTAGGGTTAGATGTTGGAATATCTTCAGTTGGATGGGGACTACTAGAGTTAGACGAGAATGGAAACCCTTATAAAATATTAGACGTTGGAAGTAGAATATTTTCTCCTGGGGAAGTTGAAAAAACAGGAGATAGTCGTGCTAAAGAAAGAAGAGAAAAACGTAGTGCTAGAAGAGTGTCTAGAAGAAGAGAATTTCGATTAGATAGAGTAAGAAATTTATTATACGAAAATAATTTTTTAAAGGGAAACATTACTAGTAATATTGTTTCTAAAAAGAATGAAGAATTATCTTTATTATTTGATCATGTAATAAATAATTATTATAAAAATAAGAATACAAATCCTTATAAATTAAAAGTAGAAGCATTAGATAGAAAATTAAATAATGAGGAATTATCCATTATTTTAGTACACTATGCTAAAAAAAGAGGATATAAATCTAATCGCGAAGAAACATCAAATGATGATTCCGGAAAAGTCTTAAGTGCAATTAAGGAAAATGTAAAAATAATGCAAGAGAATCATTATCGTACTATATCTGAAATGTATATTAAAGATAATAAATTTAAAAATAAAATTAAAAATAGTCCTGGTGATTATAAAATATCCGTTACTAACGAAATGTATTTAGATGAAATAAATAAGGTATTAAATAAGCAGATCGAGTATGGATTAATTGATGAAAAATTTAAAATGAAATATCTAGAAATATATAATTCTAGAAGAAGTTATGCAAAAGGCCCTGGTGGAAATTCGCCATATGGTGGAGATTTAATTGAAAAAATGACTGGTAAGTGTTCATTTGATAAATTACCAAGAGCCCCTAAAATGTCTTTCTCTTCTGAATTGTTTGTAGTACTTACAAAACTTGTTAATTTAAAATATAAAGTAGATAATGGTATATATATTTCTCTAACTGAAGAAGAAATTAAAAAAATTGTGGCATTAGCTTGCGATAAGAAAACTGTTAGTTATAAAGATTTAGTAAAAACTATTAATAAAGATAATATTATTTTTAAAAATTTGTCATTAAGTAAAAGTGAATATAAAAAGTTAATTAATGAATTAAAAAAGAAGCTTAAAGTTAATACAGAAGAAAAAATACAAATAGCAGAGTTATCAATAGATGATAAAAAGATATATGATCAATTATACAATGATAAATTATTGAGTAAAGTCTTTTGTGAAATGAAAGGATATCATGCATTAAAAAATGCTATTAGTAAATGTTATGGTAATGAAGTTTGGCTTTCTTTAAAAGACAATATTGAATTTTTAGATGAGTTAGCACTTTATTGTACTAATTATAAATTAGATGAAGACATTCTTAACAAAATTAAGTCATCAAACACAATAAATAATATTTACGCTGATATTCATTTTGTAGAAAGTCTACCCAATTTCAAAGATCATTTAATGTTATCTACGGACATTGTAAGAAAATTAATTCCATTAATGATGAAAGGGATGACTTATGATAAGGCTATGATTGTATTAGGATATGACCATTCTAATGCTTTTGGAGAGAAAAAAGAAAAAAAAGATTTATTAATACCAATATGTGTGGATGAAAATATTACGAATCAAAGAGTGATTAGGTCTCTAACTCAAACTAGAAAAGTAATTAATTCAGTAATTAAAAAATACGGATTACCTAAGGTTATTAATATTGAAACAGCCCGGGAACTGGCAAAATCACGACAAGAAAGAAATGAAATTGCTAAAAATAATTTAATAAAGCAGGAAAACAACGAAAAAGATAAAATGTTTTTGGTTGAAAATGGATTATTTGATAGTGTAGATAAAATTACAGGGAATGACTTATTGAAGTTTAGATTATGGAAAGAACAAAATGAATTCTGTAGCTATAGCATGAAAAAAATAAGTATAACTGATCTATTTTGTAATAATATAGTACAAATTGATCATATTTTGCCGTACTCTAGAACTTATAACGATAATTACTTAAATAAAACATTAGTATATACAAAAGAAAATCAAGAAAAAGGAAATAAAACACCATATGAATGGTTTGGTAATACATCAAAATGGAATGAATATGAATCATATATTAATTTCCTAACAATTCCCGCTAAGAAAAAAGATAATTATTTGTTGAAAAAATTAGATTTAGATACAGAACGAGAAATGAGAGAACAAAATTTAAATGATACTAAATATATTAGTAGGGAACTTGCTGCTCTAATAAAGGCATACTTAAATGTCGAAGAAGTTAATCTGTATCAAGGAGCAATTACATCCAAATTAAGAGCGAGATGGGGATTTAATCGTCTTACACACAGTTATATTTCTCCTACATATTTCTTACCAAATGATATGAAAAAAGAATTAAAAAAAGATAGAGATAATCATTTACATCATGCAATGGATGCACTAGTGATAGCTGCTATAACACCATCTCTACAGCAAAAAATTACCTTGTATGAAAAATTTAGTAGGTATATAGATGGATTAACAAAATTAGCGTTAAATAATGTGAATCTAGAAAATGGTACAGAAATTTTTGGCAAATATTATAATGATAAAACTGGAGAAATCGATGATGTGAGTTTTAGAGAATATTTAATTGAACAAACAAATGAAAAAAATATTAAATTTAATAAACATAATATAAGTAAGTTAGATTTTCCAACACCTTATAAAAATTTTACAGAAGAAGCAAAGTTAAGAGTTTATGAACAAAATTTAGATACTTTAAAATGGAATTTAGAAAAATTACAGACTTATAATAAGAAGGATTTAGACAATGTTCATACATTGACTCCCTCTATTGCCAAATCTAAAATATCTGGTAAAATGCATGAAGAAACATACTATGGAATTAAGAAAATAATTACGAACAACGAAAATAAAAAAATATATAAAACCTTAAGAACACCTATTGAGAAAGTAAAACGAAAGGATTTGGAAAATATTCCCGATAAAAATGGTGGTTCAAAGGACATCTATAATACATTAGTAAATTGGTTTGAAAATTATGAAACTGGTGAAGAAGTTTTAAAAAATAATGGTGGTAAATATCCTGTTTCTCAAAATGACAAAGAAGGGAAAGAAATTAAAAAGTTGAAAATATATACAGAATATAAAAACAACGGACATATAATCAATCATAGTAATGTAGAAAAGGGCGGAATTTATAGAATAGATGTATTTAAGTCTAAAAATAATACAGACAATAAGTTATACTTTATTGCTTGTGATATGTTAGAAATTAAAAAACTTAACAAGATAAAGAAAACTAGCAAAGTAGATGAGAATTTTAAGCTAAAAGTTGATTATGGACAAGGAAAAAACACCATGATTTTATCATACAAAGATATTATTGATAATTATGAACCATATGTTTCTTTAAACAAAAATGATTTAGTCAAGATAACTACTAAAGATGAAAAAGAGTCTATTGCCTATGTTGTAGGATGCTCTAGTGGAATGATTGAGGTAAAAAGTAAAATAGGTGATGGTTATGATTTAATAAATTGTAAAAAAGACGATAATCAAATTTTCTTAACTCAAAGAAAACAATATCAAATTACAGTTTCTACTATAAAAGAAATCAAAAAATTATCTATAAATATATTAGGAGAAATAAGTGGGTTATAGGCAAATTATTATTAAAAAAAGTGAAAAGTTACACTATAAAGATGAACAATTGATCGTTGATAAAGAGAGTAGTAGTATTAAAGTTCCTTTAGAAGATATTAACTATATTTTAATTGAAGATTCTGCAACTGTACTTACTACTCGATTACTGGCTGAGTTAGGGAAACATGCTATTTCTCTAATAGTGTGTGATGAAAAATTTGAACCAACCTCTATAATGTATCCATATAATTATCATTTTAAACAATTGGATGTTTTTTCTCGTCAAATGGAACTTGATGAGAGTATTAAATGTGAATTTTGGAATCAAATTGTTAGAAGAAAAATAGAAAACAGTATTAGGGTGCTTGAAATGACCTCCAAAGAAGAATTACCAATTTGTAAGCTAAATCAGTATTTATTAGAAATTGAAGGAGGGGATATTAAAAATAGAGAAGGACTTGCGGCTAAAATGTATTTTAGAAGTATATTTAGTAGTGATTTTATTAGGTTTTATGATGATAATATTAATGCTGCATTAAATTATGGATATACAATATTTGCAAGCGCTATTATAAGAAATTTAGCAGTTTATGGTTTAAATACTTATTTGGGAATTCACCATTGTTCAAAAATAAACAATTTTAATCTTGCATATGATTTCTTAGAACCATATCGCTCAATTGTAGATAAATTTGTCTATGATAATAAAGATAATATTGTCTTACCCTTGTCTTTTGAGTTTAGAAAAAAATTAATAAATTTATTAAATAAAGAAGTATTGCATCAAAATAAAAAATATACTATTGAATATAGTATGAGTCTTTTAATTAAAAGTTATATAAAATCTTTTTCTAGTGGAGAAATAAAATTGGATTTACCAATGATAATTTATGAATAATAGATTTATGAGAGTAATTGTAATGTTTGATTTACCAGTAACAACTGAAAAAGAAAGAAAAATTGCTACTAAATTTAGAAATTTTTTATTAGATGATGGTTTTATAATGATGCAATATTCTGTATATTCAAGAATATGTAAAAATAATGATGATTTAGGTAAGCATATCAATAGGATAAAGGCTAATGCTCCTAAGAATGGAAATGTTAGACTAATTCAACTAACGGAAAAACAGTATAATAATATTATTATGTTTTCCGGAACTAAATCGTTTGAAGAAGATATTTCTATAGAAAATTTATTAGTTTTTGAATAATTAGTGATGATGAATTCAAAAAATTACATCTAAGTTTTAGGTGTAATTTTCATATTTTGTTGCAGTTAACTATGTTTTTGATAAATTCTCCTTTGATATACCAAATTAAAAAAACTTATAAATAACTTAAAAACAGGCATTAGCCTGTTTTTAAAATCTTTAAGGTTAGATTAAACCTAAGGCATTATGCCTTATTACAGAAACCTGCAAACTTTTAGTAATGTATATCCTATCTCCAGGACAATCTCATTATATAACAATATCAATATCTAGTCAATAAATTTTAACGATATTTCAAAAAATAAATTTTGTAGTTCTTTGTTATCGCAAATAATATATTCACTTGTTATCTTTTTAGGTTTGTTCAGTACAAATTTAATTGTTGAACAATTTAATATTTTTCCAATTATAGTTGGATATTTGTTCAAAATATTTTCTTTTATTTTTATTATTTCTTCTTCTTGAATTAGATTTTCATTCTCTAAATAAAAATTTTCATACTTAATATTTTCAGTTTTTAATTTGTAGTACTCTCTTTTTATAATATAATTTTTAATGGCGAAATTAATAGAATTAAAAGGAATTACATTATTGTTAAGTTTATATATACTAAATAAATTTAAATTTAGATATTCAAAAACATTACTTGATGTTGTCAATATAAAATGACAATTTGCATTAGAATATTTATTTATTTTGGCGAGAATCTCTATTATTTCATCAGAATTTAAATATACATCAAAATTATCTATAATTATTATGTTGTTTTTATTTTTATTTAATTCAATTTCCCAAAAATATAGTTGATACAATAATTTTCGTTTCATTGATTTAGTTATTTCTTTATTGTCTAATAGTAAATCATCAATATATATGTTCGTAAATTTATCTATTATTGAATTAACATCAGGAACTTCTATTTGAAATGAAAGGTTATTTTCAATATCTTTATTTATTTTTCTATCAAGTAATTTGTTAACTTTATTATCTATAATATCAAAAATTTCATTGGTATAGTTAATCATTTTTTCTTGATTAATTTTTTCTATAACTTCAGCATATATCATTTGCTTTAGGGAATTATTTTTTGTAAATTTAAATTCACTTAAAAAATCGTTATCCTCATTAATATGAATAATGTTATATTCTTTTGCGTCAACTTTATTACCGTTTATTATCATATTTTTATTTTTAGCCATAAACCCATTCTTAAGATTATTAAGTAATTTTGATTTGAATATGTTATTTTTACTAACAAACAGTATGTTATTTTCTAAATTTAACAACACTTCTTTATTTTCTTCTATTTTTAATAAAATTTCCAATATTAATCACTTTCCTTTATAAAATTATAACAAAAATTTGTTTTGAAATCTATTAAATTTGGTGTTGTAATATTCTCGATAAATTGATATAATTGTTTTGAGGTTACAGGACCCTGTAAATTTTTAGTAATGTATGACGCTTGATTGTTCCAAACGTTGACACACTCTGTTACAGGACCCTGTAAATTTTTAGTAATGTATGACTGTTGTTCCAACGTAAGTAGCGTTGTCTTCGTTACAGGACCCTGTAAATTTTTAGTAATGTATGACCCGTCGTTTGTTGTTCCAACGTAAGTAGCAGTTACAGGACCCTGTAAATTTTTAGTAATGTATGACGTAGTGTATATGTATAGTATACTTACGTGCGTTACAGGACCCTGTAAATTTTTAGTAATGTATGACCAGATTTGTCATAAGTGACATATTCGTGACGTTACAGGACCCTGTAAATTTTTAGTAATGTATGACAATTGGGGATACAATATGTATTCAAGAAATGTTACAGGACCCTGTAAATTTTTAGTAATGTATGACTGGTAGGAATCAAGGTATTAGAAAAATTATGTTACAGGACCCTGTAAATTTTTAGTAATGTATGACCCGTCGTTTGTTGTTCCAACGTAAGTAGCAGTTACAGGACCCTGTAAATTTTTAGTAAAGTGTAAACTTATTTTTAAGTAGAGAAGGGGAGTGAAGGAGATTCAAGTCCCCTATTTTATTTTAATAAAAAGTTATTATTGATATTAAATGTTAATTTGGATATTTTATAATCAATATGATTTTGCCTTAGAATTTATATGATGATTATTTTGTTTATTAAATAAATTAGATAATAATAAATTTAGACTCATTAAAGTTATTAATTTAATTTTATATTTTTTTGATAAAATTTAGTTAAATACTGCGAAATTATATTAAATTTTAAAAATCATATATCTAATACTAAAATAAAATAATATGATTAACATTGATTATCAAATTTAAATCGAAATTAAGAAAGATGGACAACTTATCCATCTCAAGTTAAATTTTAGATAATCAAAAATGGAATCGAGAATAAAAAAGATGGATAGTTGTCTGACTCAAATTAAATTTGAAAACATTAAAATTGAATAATTATCCATCCATCTTGAGTTTAATTTAGATAAATCTTTGAATTCCTAATCAAAATTGAACTTAAAATAAACACATTAAAATTGATATTAATTTGAAATTGAAAATAATTTTTATATTTAATTAAGTAATTAATGATGTAATGGTTAAATATATAAGGAAAGATAATTATGTAATATTATTAAATCATAATAAAATTATATGAAAATATTTCTTAAATTTTTTAATTTTTATTAGTTCCTATAATTTATATTATGTAAACTTCTATATCTAAAATGTTAAAAAAACCCTTGTATTATAAGGGTTTAATTGTTTTTTAGAACAGTTCTTTATCAGTATTTTTTTCATAGAATATAACTTACTTTAACTTCTCTTTTAGTTCATATAGTAAATTTAGGGCTTTTAACGGTGTTAATTCTAAGACATTTGTATTTTTAATGATTTCCTCAATTTCGCTTGTTTCCTTAATGTTGACGTTTTCTAGTGGTAAACTTGTTTGAATTGATATTTCTTTTTTACTTGGATCGTTATTTTCATATGCTGCTAAAATTTCAGATGATCTTCTTAATACTTCATCTGGCAATCCTGCTAACTTAGCTACATTAATTCCATAACTTTTATCTACACTTCCATCTTTTACTTTATGCAAAAAAACAATATTTTCTCCATCTTCACTAGCAGAAACGTGCTTATTTTTTAGATGTTTTAATTCTTTTTCTAGTTTAGTTAGTTCGTGGTAATGAGTTGAGAATAATGTCTTACAGCCTATTTTGTTATTTACGTATTCTAAGATTGCCTGAGCTAGACTCATCCCATCATAAGTAGCGGTTCCCCTACCCAATTCATCAAATAAAATTAAACTGCTTTTAGTAGCATTTTTTAATGCTGTTGTTGCTTCAATCATTTCGACCATGAAGGTAGATTCACCACTTACCAAATCATCGCTTGCCCCTATTCTTGTAAAGATTTTATCAAATACTGGCATTTTGGCTTCTTTAGCAGGAACAAAACATCCTATTTGAGCCATGATAACAATAATTCCTAATTGTCGCATATAAGTACTTTTACCAGCCATATTTGGGCCTGTAATTAGTAGTGTATAGGTGCCGTTATCCATAATAATATCGTTAGGGACATATTCGTCTTTGATTACTCTTTCTACAACAGGGTGCCTTGAATCGATTAGTTTAAGACTATGGTCTAGTGTCATAGTAGGACGTGTATAGTTATATCTTTCACTAACCAAAGCAAAACTTTGAAGAACATCAATTTCACTGATTGTTTTGGCGATTTTTTGGAGTTTAGGAATATATTTTTTGATTTTATCTCTTATTTCAATAAATAATTCGTATTCTAAGTTAATGATTTTTTCTTCAGCACTTAAAATTAAGTCTTCTTTTTCTTTTAATAAAGGTGTAATAAAGCGTTCACAGTTTGTTAGAGTTTGTTTTCTAATGTATCCCATATCTTCAGTAATAAGGTTTAAATTCCCTTTAGATACTTCAATATAATAACCAAATACTTTATTGAATCCCACCTTTAAGTTTTTGATTCCTGTTCTTTCTTTTTCTTCTAATTCGAAATTACTGATGAAGTTCTTTCCCCCACTCCGTAAATCTTTTAATTCATCTAATTCATGGGAGTACCCTTCTTTGATTAAGTAACCTTCTTTAATGGTAATGGGTGGTTCTTCATATAGAGAACTCTCTAGTAATTCATATAAATCATCTAAGTCATCGATAGTACTATAAAAGTTAATTTGTTTTAACATTTCAGAGATGATAGGAAGAACTTTAATGGAATTTTTTAATTGAATTAAGTCTCTTCCGTTTGCGTTTCCTAGAGCGATTCTACCACTTAATCTTTCTAAATCATAAATTTCATATAGATTTTTTCTTAAGTCCTCAGTTAAAATAAATTCATCGATTAATTTGCTTACGACTTCATGCCTTTTTTCAATTTTTCTTTTTTCTTTTAGAGGAGCTTCTATCCATTGTCTTAATTTTCTACTTCCCATAGCAGTTTTAGTATTATCTAGAAGCCATAAAAGAGAATAATTTCTATCTTTTAAGCGGATGCTTTCAGTCAATTCAAGGTTTCTTTTAGTATGAATATCCATCTTTAAGAAATCGTCATTTTCGTTGATGATTACTCTTTGTAAGTGTCCTAGACTTCTTTTTTGATTGATGACTAAATAATAAAGAAGGTGTTTAATTGCAGTAATATATCTTTGATCAGTTACATTTTTGTAACAAAATTTGTATTCTTCTGTTTCTAAGATATTATCGACAACCGTTACAGTTAAGTGATATTGCTCCCTTAATAGTTTTTCAATAGAAGGATTAACAGCTTTATTTACAACAACTTCTTTTAGTTCGAAAGAAAGAATTTCATTAATTAATTTATTGGTATCATGTGGGATAATTTCAGCATGTAATTCACCAGTTGTAATATCCGTATAAACAATAGCATAACAATATTCATAGTCATAAACACTTCCAATATAATTGTTGCTTTTTTCGTCCAAACTACCAGAGGAGATAATGGTTCCTGAAGAGATAACTTCAGTTACATCTCTTTTGACGATTCCTTTTGCATTTTTAGGATCTTCTAACTGTTCACAGATAGCTACTTTAAATCCTTGCTTGATGAGTTTATCAACATAGACATCTACAGCATGATGAGGAACACCACACATTGGTACTCTCTCATCTAAGCCAGCATTTCTTCCTGTTAGAGTTAACTCAAGAGCATGGGATACAACTTCGGCATCTTCAAAAAACATCTCATAAAAGTCTCCTAGGCGATACAATAATATGACATCGGGATATTTATCTTTTAGTTCTACATAGTGTCGCATCATAGGAGCTAATTTTGTTCTATCTATTTCGCTTATTTTCATTCTACTTCACCTTTTTCTATGTATCTTAAGTATAACAGAAAAAAAGGAAATTAATGGCTAATTTAATTCTTTGTTTACGAAAAATACTTCAGTAGATTACCTACTAATAGATAGAGAAAATAAAGAAAAAAAGAAAGATTTATTTGCAAACTAAATTAAAGAATAGTTTAGTTTTAGTATTCCTTAAAAATTAAAATCAGTTAGGATTATTAGATTCATATACAAATAATAATCCCCCTAAAAAAAAGTAGTAAATACTAAATTTGAGAGAATAAAAAAATAGTTCAATTATTTAGAACTATTTTTTTATTTCATTAAATCAATTGCTTTTCTTACCTTTATATCATAGATAAGAGCATCTTGTCCACCTAATGAAGATTTTACATCTTCTTCAGTCATATTATACTTCTTTGCTAAATCTTCAATTTCTTTTTTGGCTTCATCATCACTAGCCTCAATCTTTTCTTCTTTGATAATTGCATTTAAAAGATAACTATTTTTTAGTCTTGTTTCGGCCTCTTTTTTCATGTGATCGATGATATCTTCCTTAGTTGTTCCAGCATATTTTAAGTATAATTCTTCATTGATTCCTTGAGCGGACATATGTGCCATGAAATCATTATACATAGCTTCTGCTTCTGCTTCAATAATTTCCTCATCTAATTCTACTTCCATATTGCTTGTTGCTTTTTCTAGTAAGTCATCCACATATTTCTTTTCAGCGTCTTGTTCTTTTCTTTCTTTGATTTCTTCTTTCATTTTCTTTTCTAAATCTTCTTTTGTTTTCACATCTTCCATGCCTAAATCTTCGAAGAAATCTTCATCTAAAGTAGGAACTTCTTTTACTTTAATCTCGTTTACCTTTACTTTAAAGATAACCTCTTTACCAGCAAGAGACTCCTCTTGATATTCTTCTGGGAATGTTAGAGTTAAATCTTTTTCTTCACCTTTTTTCATGCCAATAATTCCTTCTTCAAAACCTGGAATGAAAGAATGACTACCAATTTCTAGAGAATAATTCTCTCCTTTTCCACCATCAAAAGCAACGCCGTCCTTAAATCCTTCAAAGTCAATAACCGCAGTATCTCCTTCTTCAACTGCTCCATCTTCTTTAATTACTAACTCGGTATATCCCTTTAATAATTCATCAATTTTTTCTTTGATTTCTTCTTTAGATACCTTAACTGCGCTCTTTTTTACATCTAAATTCTTGTATTCCCCTAATTTTACTACTGGCTCTAAGATAAAAGTAAAGTTTACTTCTAATTCGTCATCTGTTACTTTTACTATATCAATTTTTGGCTCTAAAATTGGTAAAATTTTGCCTTCTGATAAGATTCTTCTATATTCTGCATCAATTACGATATCAGCAGCCTCCATAACAATTTGACCTGGATAGTTTCTTTCAAAAACACTTCTTGGTGCCTTTCCTTTTCTAAATCCATCAATTTGATATTTTGGACTTATTTTTTTGAATGCTTGTTCCTTTGCTTTTTCCCAATCTTCTTTTTGTGTTTTGTAATTTACTACTTTTTTCATGATATTTCTCCTTTTATTATAATATTTCTACAACTTTAACATTGTAAGTTCCGTTTGGACTTTCTACAGCACGAATATCGCCTGCCTTAGCATTCATGATTGCTTTAGCAAGAGGTGACTCATTAGAAATTTTGTTATTTGATGGATCAGCTTCTTTCGAACCAACAATCATATATTCTTCTGTCTCATCATCATCTTCTTCGATATACTCGATTTTTACGGTTGTTCCAAGACATACTGAATCAGTTGAATTCTTCTCAATAATATGAGCATTTTCCATAATTTTTTCTAATTCTTGAATTCTTCCTTCGACTTGTGCTTGTTCATTTCTAGCTGCATCATAATCAGCATTTTCAGATAAATCTCCTAAGGCTCTTGCTTCTTTTAAAGCCTTGATTACAGCGGGCCTTTTCACATTTTTTAATTCATTTAATTCTGTTTCTAATTCTAAAAAACCTTGATCGGTTAAATATACTTTTTCATCATTTGTTTTCATTGTGTATTCCTCCTCAACTATTTCAAAATTTTACTATAAAATCAGTATTTTGTCAAGAAAAAAATAGAAGTTCTATTTTTCTATATCATTTACTAATTTTTTAAAAATATCCCCTCTTTGATAAGCATTTTTGAACATATCGAAACTAGCACTGGCGGGGGAAAATAAGACAACTTCTCCACTTACTGCTACCTTTTTGGCAACTGAAACTGCACTTTCTAAATCGTCTAGGACATAGATTTTTAGACTTCTATTATTTGTTCTTTTTACCTCTTCCATTACAGCATCATAAATTTTATTTTTGGTTTGACCAAATAAGATTAATTTTGAGACTTTTTCTATCACTGGTTTTGCTAATGGCGTATAGGGAATGTTTTTATCACTACCACCTGCAATTAAGACGATTTTTTCAGAAAAGGCAGATAAACCACCTAAACATTTATCTGGAGTGGTACTAGCGGAATCGTTATACCATTTTACCCCATCTATTTCTCTTACAAATTCAAGACGATGGGGAACACTAGGAATGTCTTTTAAAATAGCTTCTAGGTTAGATGTTTCCTTGATAAAGTCTTTAGTAGCACTAAGAGCCGCACAGATGTTGATGTAATTGTGCTCTCCCTTTAAAATAAGCTTTGTTGTATCAATAATTTCTTTTTCTTGATCCCATATTTTATTTTCTTTTAGGTAATAAGTATCTAAATTTGAATTAATACCAAAATAACGAACTTCTCCTTCAAATTCATTCGCAAAGTTTTTAACGATTTCATCTTCACTATTTAAAACGAGAATGCTATCTTTTTTCGCATTTTTGAAGATATATTTTTTGGCATTAATATACTCTTCGTAACTTCCATGAACGTCTAAGTGATCAGGACTTATATTGGTAACAACAGCGATATCTGGAGAGGTTCGCATTCCCATAAGTTGGAAACTAGACAGTTCTAAAACAACGATATCAGTTTCTTTTAACTGTTCAATTTTTGTAAATAAGGGCGTACCGATATTTCCACCTACATAGACGTTATAGCCAAGATTTTCTAGAATTTTGAAAATAATTGTTGTCGTGGTGGTTTTCCCTTTACTTCCTGTTATTCCAATTACTTTACAAGGAGCATATTTGATGACTTCTTCAACTTCAGTGGTAATGTAGCACCCCCTACTTTCTTCTTCTTTCAAATAAGGGTTACTTGGTAAAAGACTAGGACTTCGGAAAATGATGTCAAATGATTTTAAGCCCTCTAAGTAATTTTGACCTAAGAAACATTTTATTTTCTTTTCATCTATTAATTTCTGAATATCCTCATTGATATTTTCCTTTTCTTTTTGGTCAAATAAGGTAACGTCACAACTTTCACCCGCTAACTGTTTTAAAAGGGGGATGTTGCTTACACCAGCACCTAGTACGGCAATTTTTTTTGTTTTTAGTTCTTCTTTAAAAGATTCATAAGTTTCTTTCATTTTTACACATCCATTTCTATTTGGTAAAATACTTCCATTGATTTAACTTTTATAAATATCTCTGATGATGGCAATAGGGATATATTCATTGTCGATAGTGATAAGATTATTTTTATTTCGAGCAACAATTCTCTTTTTTAGGGTATCACTATCAGTAATGATGGTGACATCAGCTTTATAGACATAATCAGGAGCACTAAAGATATTGTCTATTTTTCTATCAATAGAGATATGATCATATCTTAATTCACTTTTCACATCTTCCCTACTCTCCATACTATTATAAACTTTTTGAATGCTATTTACCGTTTTATTAATTTTATTATGATACATTTTTGGCAATTCTTTATGATTCACTTATTTCACCTCATTTAAGCGTATGATGGGAAATATAATTTATACATAAAAAAGAGATTAAACTGAGTTATTTCTCTTAATTAAACGATAGCCTTTAGGATTTTCTTTCGTTACAGGTTCTAAGACCAATTCTTGATAAAGGGATGGCTCAAGACAAATTTCTTTCATTGGTTCTTTAAACGCCATCTCTACACTTCCAATCAGCCCTCTTGCTCCAGCATTTTTTTTGATGGCTTCTTGTGCGATTTGTTGTAAGGTGTCATCTTCAATACAAACAGAGATTCCTAGATCTCTTAATAAATTAATCTTTTCTTCTAAGGTTTTGTTATTTTTATTTTTCAAAATTGCCACTAAATCTTCTTTGGTTAAAGGATTTAATTCAATAATATTAGGAAGTCTACCTAATAGTTCTTTTTTAAAGCCAAATTGATATAATTCTTCAGTTGTAATAGGAGCTTGTTTTTTCATTTGAACGTCCCCAAAACCAATTCGTTTTTCAGGCTTGTTTCTTTTTTCTAAAAGTTCAGTAAAAGCTCCTGAGGCAACAATAGTAATATTTTTCGTACTAATGGTTTGATAGTTTGGCACGATATTCGACCCAAGATTGACGACATATTCTCCATCTTCAAGTAACTTTAATAATTCATCTTGAATAGCGCTTGTTCCTAATTCAGAATTTCTATCTAAACCACTTCCCGCTTTTTTATCAATTTCATCTAAAAAGATAATCCCACGGCTAGCACTAGATAAATTATTCCCAGCAGCATTAATTAACTTAACCAGTACATCTTCAATCGACTGACCAACATACCCTGTAGCAATTAAAGAAGTTGCATCCACTGTTATCGTTGGCACATTTAATTGCTTGCTAATGGTTCTAATAATTTCTGTTTTTCCAACACCAGTAGGTCCAATTAATAAAATATTATTTTTAACATTTCCTCTTGTATTTTGCCAAAGAATAGAAACAATCTCCTCAATTGCTCTATCTTGACCAACAATTCGACTCTTTAATTCAGATATCATTGCTTTAGCCTCAAATAATTCTTGTTGCTTTAATTTACTCTTAGCAATTTTTAAATCTTTTTCTTCAACATAATAATATTGTTTACTCCTCTGATCTAAAATTGCTAGTCGTACTTCTTCATAATCTCCAGCACTTGGAATAATAAACTGATAACAATTCTTCCTAATAGATTCAAAATAAGATAGAGCATATTCTTTTACATATCTAATTGGATGTTCAATAGTAGCATCTTGATTTGTCTTTTTAAAAGTAATTGTCTGTCTTAATCCATATCCATATTTTTCATTTGTTCCCATCATATAAGGATATTTTTTACCACTTCTTGTAATAAATTCTCCTGTATGCTCATCTTTATGTCCTACTGTAATATGATGTGGGTAATAATTAATAATACTCCCTTTCTCTTTCTTTTTGAAAATAACAGCAATTTCAATATTTTTTTTCATAATCCTCATTCCTCAAACATAACCCTAATTCTTCTAATTGTTTTTCACAAACCGTATTCGGTGCTTCTGTTAACAAACAAGAGGCACTCGCGGTTTTAGGGAAAGCAATAACATCACGAATGTTGTTGGTATTAGTAAGAAGCATAGTTAATCGATCTAACCCTAGAGCAAAACCTCCATGAGGAGGAGTTCCATATTTGAAAGCTTCCATTAGAAAACCAAATTTATTTTTGGCTTCTTCCTCACTCAATCCTAAAGCCTCAAACATAATTTTTTGAGTATTCTGATCGTGAATACGAATAGACCCACCACCAGCTTCATAACCATTGATAACAATATCATATGCCTTAGCATAACAAGAAGCCTTATCAGTTAATAATTTGCTAACGTCCTCATCTTTAGGTGCTGTAAAAGGATGATGACAAGCAACATACCTATTTTCTTGTTCACTATATTCAAAGACTGGAAAATCAGTTACGAATAGTAATTTATAATCTTCATCATCAATCAGGTGATTATCCTCGGCAAGTTTGCAACGCAAAGCACCAAGAGCAGTTTTGACAACTTTTTCTTTACCACAAACAAAGAAGATAATATCATTTTTCTCTAAATTTAACTCTTTTTTTAGATAAGTACGCTCCTCATCACTTAAGTTTTTAGCAATACTCCCCGTTAATGTATCTTCTACCTTAAGATAAGCAAGACCAGTTGCTCTATATGTTTTTACATATTCTGTTAGCTTGTCAATATTTTTTCTTGAATACCGACTAGCAGCATCTTTTAAAACAATAGCATTAATAATTCCCCCTTCATCAATTACTTTTTGGAAGTATTCTAGGGAAGTATTTTTAAAAATATCCGTAACTTCTGCAATTGGCATTTCAAACCTTAAATCTGGTTTGTCACTTCCATACAAACGAATGGCATCATCATACTTCATTCTTTTAAGAGGAAGTGGAATATCAATTCCTTTAATTTCTTTGAAAACCCGAGCAATTAATTTTTCGATAACTTGCATAACATCGGATTCATCAACAAAACTAAGCTCAACATCTACTTGCGTAAATTCTGGTTGTCGATCCGCTCTTAAATCTTCATCACGAAAGCATTTAGCAATTTGATAATACTTTTCAAATCCACTCACCATTAAAAGTTGCTTTAAAATTTGTGGAGATTGCGGTAAAGCATAGAATGAACCTTTATTTACTCTACTTGGAACAAGATAATCTCTAGCACCTTCTGGAGTAGAGCGACAAAGAACAGGCGTTTCAATATCAATAAATCCTTCAGTATCTAGAAAATTTCTAATACATCTTGTAATTTTGGCTCTTTCCATGATTTTGTCTTTTAGACTTGGTCGTCTCAAATCAAGATAGCGGTATTTTAATCTTGTATCTTCCAAAGCAGTCGTATCATCCTTAATTTCAAAAGGAGTATCTTCAGCGGTATTAATAACCTCTACTTCTTCAGTATCAATTTCAATCTCTCCTGTTTTCAGATTCGGATTTACTCTTTCTCTTAAACTTACCTTTCCCGTAGCCTTAATAACATACTCATTTTTTAAAGTACTAGCGATTTTGTAAGCCTTACTACCAGGACGAACAATTAATTGAATTAAGCCACTTCTATCTCTTAAATCAATAAAAATAACGCCACCTAAATCTCTTTTTTTATAAACCCAGCCATATAACTCTAGCCTTTGGTCAATGTTTTCTCTACCTATTGTTGCATTTTCTATTGTTTTCATTTCATTTTCCTTCTTTCTAATAAAAAGCACACAAAAGAAATTAGGATAAAGACGAACTATTCTAGTCCGCGGTGCCACTTTATTTCACTTTTGTGCTCTTTTTTTGATAACGGGGATTCCCCGATTTGCTTACTACCTATTTGTCACAAGGATAGGCTAACAAATAAATATAAAGATATTATAGCATATTTTTTTCTAGACATTCACTTTTTAACGTAGAAGTAATTTTTTACCTCAAAATATCTAGCCTTCCCTTTTCTATAAAGAAAAGATAAATCTTAATGTTTTTTTACTTTTCTATTTCGTGTAAAAACAAGTCATCTGTCATACCCGCAATAAAATCAATAGCCATTCTCTTAGAAGAAGTATGTTCTAAATAAATAGCATCTTTATTATTTAAAAAATATCGATAAATAATACTCTGTTTATTTTCATTTTCAATATCAAATTGATATTTTTGATAAATTCTATTCATGCCCAAACGATATTTTTCTAATTCTTGAGCAGTTATACTTTTGTTATAAATAAATTGATAATTAAATTTTTTTAATTGAATTAAGGCTTGATAAACGTCTTTACTCATTTTAATATAAGGTTTTCCATAGCTATTATCAATAATATCTTGAACAATTGTGTTGATAATCGTTCTATTGGTATTTCCTAAAACTTTAGTAATACTAGAAGGGATATCTTCTTTTTGAATATTTCCCAAACGAATAGCATCTTCAATGTCCCGACCAACATAACCAATAATATCACTGATTCTAACAACACAACCTTCCAAAGTCATCGGGTGATGTTTTTGCGTTTGGCCTAAGTTGGTATAAGCACTCTGATATTCCCTAAAAAATTCTTTTTCATCTTTTTCTTCTGGAATATACTGATTAGAAAGAAACTCTCCATTGTGACACATAATGCCATCTAACACTTGAATAGATAAATTTAGTCCGTATCCTTTATTTTCAATATACATATAGTTTCTAACCCCTTGAATATTATGAGCAAAATATTCATTTAATTCCCTTTTCGATATTTCATTTAATAAAGATTCTCCAGTGTGTCCCAAGGGAGTATGCCCAATATCATGACCAAGAGCAATTGCTTCAATTAAATCTGTATTCAAATTTAATGCTCTACCAATCGTTCTAGCAATTTTACTGACGAATTGAACATGAATAATCCTCTTAGAAATATGATCATTTTCTTTAAAAGAATACACTTGAGTCTTATCCAAATATCTTGTATAACTCATTGCATAAATAATTCGATCAACATCTCGAAAAAAGGGAGTTCTAATATCATCCTCTTCCTCTTTATAACGTATAGCCTCGCTACTTTTAGTAGCATATTTTGAGAGATTATTATCAATATTGAGAAAGTTTTTTTTAGCTTCATTAAAATACTTCATCATTTTTCTCCTTAATATAAGTCTTTAAGATTGTTCATCTAACAATTTTTCTATTGCTGTTTCAATAGCAATTTTTCCATAACAATAAGTAAGGGAACCTTGCTGGTAAGCAATATATGGTTCTCTTAGCGGACCATCACAAGATAATTCGATAGATGATCCTTGAGTGAACGTTCCAGCAGCCATAATCACTTGATCGGTATAACCTGGCATATCCCAAGGAATTGGCTTGACATTCGCATCAATAGGACTTGCTGATTGAATAGCTTGACAATAAGTAATAAGTTTTTCCTTGTCATGAAAGATAATATTTTGAACAATATCAGCCCTTTCTTCATTGTACCTCGGTTCTACTTCAAAACCAATTTCTTCTAAAAGATAACTAGTAAGTATAGCAGTTTTAAGCGCTTGTTTTACCACAGACGGAGCCATGAAAAGACCTAATAATAACTGTTTATTCATCCCAAGAGATGGACCAACTTCCCTTCCCTCACCTGGAACATTTAATCTCTCAGCACATAAAGTAATTAAATCTTTACGCCCAACAATATAAGCTCCATTTGAAGCCATACCGGCACCTAAATTTTTAATTAAAGAACCAACAACCAAATCAGCACCCACTTCAATTGGTTCCCTCGTCGTTACAAATTCACAATAACAATTATCAACCATAATAATCGTATCAGGACTTATTTTTTTAATAAAAGAAATTACTTTTTCTAAGTCCTCAATTAAAATACTTTTTCGAGTAGAATAACCTTTACTTCTTTGAATTTCTATTAATTTAATTTTTTTCTTTTGCAGTACTTCTTTAATTTTTTCTAAATGAAATTGATGATCAACTAGATCAATTTGCTCATAGTCTATTCCATATGCTTTTAGAGAACTATGATTTTCTTTGATACCAATTACTTCTTCTAGAGTATCATATGGTGCTCCAGTTATAGATAACATAACATCTCCGGGACGAAGACAAGCAAAAAGAGCGGTAGTTAAAGCATGCGTTCCAGAGATAAACTGACTCCTTACAAGGGCATCCTCACTTTTAAAAATACTAGCATAAACCTTTTCAATAGTATCTCTCCCCAGATCGTTATAACCATATCCTGTTGTCATATTAAAACATGCCTCAGAAACATTATTTTCTTTAAAAGCTTTTAATACTTTTTTAGAATTTTCATTTTCAACATAATCAAGACCTTGATAAATGGTTTGTAATTTTTTCTCAGCATCAATAATTAAATTTTGATGATTCATAAGATTCCTTCTTTCTATAAAACAAAGCGATAAAGATAATAAAGGATGATTCCTCCTAAAACAATTCCAAGAGCAGTAGAAACAATTTGATTATCTAAAATACTTAGGAAAATGTATGGAATTAAAGAAAAGATAGCAATTGGTGTGAGATACTTTAGGGCAGTAGTCAAAAAGGAATAAACAATTGGAATATTTAAATGAAATACAGTATAAGAAATAAGTAAGACAATCATCATGATTTCAACAATGATGATTTTTTTGATGATAAATTTTAAAGTAGACATGAACATCCGCCTCCCCACATCCCAAAATAGACACAAACACTATCTCTTTTAACAATTACCTTACGTGTTAGCATAATCTTTACCCCATTTCTTTTTTATTTAGTGTTATTATACTATAAATATGTCGAAAAAAAAAGAGAGATTTCTCTTTGAAAGTGTAAAATTTTATTGACTGAACTGATACCTAACAATCTAATCCTCTTAAAATTAACCTTGTAAGGCTATTTCCAAAACATAACATTAACATATTTGAAAAAGAGCTAAATCTCTCAATGATAAACAACTTATCATCTCTTAACTATTTTCCGAAAGAATTAAAATTACTTAAATTTCTACTTTGCAAATCTCTAATTGATTCTTGAACATCAAAAACCTTACCAGCCAAATCCTCTAAACTTGAAGATGTTTGATGATCTGCATTCAATCTCCCATCTTCTTCAAAAGGTTGTAACATTTGCATCTTCGATTCACAATAAGGATCAATTTTTCCTATTTGTGAATATTCATTTTTCAATTTATCCCAACAATAGCTAAGCATATTTTCTAAGTTTCCATATTTAATAACACTACCCTTTACACAGTTCAGTCAAGGAAATGAATTTTGCAGATAAGCCCCTATCAGCAAAAAGTAAATTTGGTATTTTGAAAAAATATCCATTAATTAAAAATATAATTTTTTTTATAATAAATAAAAAAGAAAAATTAAATCTTGAGATATTTAACTTTTCTTTTTCCAATATACCAATGTTATATTCTGAAACTAGCCTTGTTAGCATCGATCCAGTCAATAACATTTTAAACTAATTTCTCCTTTAAGATAAATAATTATCTTTGATGATGCGAACAAATCTTGGACCTGTTTTTAAGACTAAGATAACTCCAATAATTGCCGCAAGATAACCAATATAACCACTTCTTTTATTTCCTACAGATTCTGGAGATAAAAAATCATAATATAGTGTCATCTTCTCACCAATTTGGATATCCTTATCATAATTATCAATCGTTGCATTATAATTAGAATTGTTGGCAATATAAGATAAGTTTACTGCTCTTTTTTCAACGTCGCCATCAGCATTTTTAGAAACGGTTACCCCCGTTACTGTCCCCTCGGCACTAATTACTCTTAATTTAAAATTTTCAGTTTTCAAAAGTAAGATTCCAAAGACAACTAATACGGTTCCTATTATACAAAGAATCATCACTGGAATATTCAATTCTTCTTTTTTTCTCTGTTTTCCCATCTTATTCTCCTCCTATTCTAAGTATAGCAAATGTGAAAATAAAATTCAAGTCGTTTATGATGAATTTTAAATTACGTTTAACATTTGTTATTTTTTATTCTAAACATTTTTTAGCAGTTTCTCTAATCGCGTTAACATACTCCAAATCCTTATCTTGCATCTCTTTAGTCAATTTAGAAAAGGGTTTTAATGAATAATGTTCTTTACAACTCATATTCTTATCAATCGCCCAAGCATTATGCACATCTTCAAGAGTTACCTTCGTTCCTTTGACTAGTACTAACAATACATACAAATTCATCAAGGGCTTATCTACTTTTATTTTAGATGCCAATATTCTTTCAATTTTATCAATATAATTCTCATTCATTTTCTTGTTTCCATTCCACATTTTCCAACACTACTGTTCTTCTTGAACTAAATTCATAAATTCTTCTTTTATTTCCTCTAAACGTTCTTTAGTTTTAGCCTCAAAACGTACCGTAATGTTTGGACCAGTATTAGAAGCCCTAACCAAAGCAGAACCATCATGAAAAATAACTTTTACCCCATCAATAAGAAGAATATGGTATTGCTTTTCTTGACAGTATTTTTTTACCTTTTCTACTACTTGAAATTTAATATCATCCGGTGTTTTAATTTTAATCTCTGGCGTAGATTCATAATGAGAAATATTCTCAAGTTGTTCTGTTATTGTTTTCTTTGTATTAGATAAAATTTCAATTAATCTTAATCCAGCATAAATTCCATCATCATAGCCATTAAACTTATCCCTAAAGAAAACATGCCCCGATAACTCTCCCGAAAAAGGATAATTTCCTTGATAACTTTTTTCCTTAGTATAAGAATTTCCAGTACGATAAAATTCATTCTCTATTTTTAATTTATCCAATTCCTCCTTTAAAGCAAGAGAGCATTTTACGTCATAAAAAGTCTTTTTAAGAATATCTTTTTGCCCAGATAAGTACCTCCATACTAGAATCATAAACTTATCAATTGCTAAAAACTTTCCTTCATTGTCAATTATCCCTACTCTATCACCATCCCCATCAAAAGCAATTCCAACATCAGCATGTTGTTCTTTTACTTTTTGCTTTAAAATACTTAAATTTTCTTCTACCGCTGGATCGGGATGATGATTGGGAAAACTAGAATCACTCACATTAAAAAGCGGCACCAATTCTAATTTATCTTTAAATGTATTAAAGATTTCATCCGCCACAATAGAAGTTGTCCCATTTCCACAATCATAAATTACTTTTAACTTTTTATCCCCTAAATGAATACCAGAGGTAATCATATTAATGTAATCTTTTTTAATATCAACTGTTTTTACCGTCCCTTGCCCTTGATGATCCTCTTCTAAAAAGTCTTCATCTATTATCATTTGATAAAGTTCCATAGAAGATTTGCCATACGCATTATGGATACCATTATACGAAAACTTAAAGCCATTTTCGTCTTTAGGATTATGAGAGGCAGTTACCATTATTCCCGATTTAATATTAAGATAGTCCCATCCATAATAATACATAGGAGTAGTTACTAGTCCTAATCTTACTACATTTACACCACATTCAACAATTCCCTTAACGAGTTCTTTTTCTAAAGCAGGGGAACTATATCGATTATCATAGCCAACTAAAGTAGTATCTTTACCCAACCTTCTTAATTTAGTTGCAAAAGCTTTACCTAAGAGATAGGCCAAAGATTCTGTAATATCTTTTTGATATACTCCTCTAATATCATATTCTCTAAATATATATTTATTGATCATTCATCTCTCCTCTTTCTATTTTTATCAATATATCATTTTATATCAGTTAAGTCAATGGTACAAAAGGATAATCATTGTTGCAATGGATAAGATTAAACTAACAATCATTAAGAATGAGAAAGTAACTTGTCCCTTGCTACCATGCCTCCTACCACCAACTGAAGGAGGAATTTCAGAATGACTTTCAGTATAACCTGAAACAATAATATCTTTTTCATCCTGAGCATTTATTGCTAAATTTTTTAACTTATCTAAAACTTCCTTTACCTCAATTTCAGCCTGTTTTCTCTTTTTAGTATTTGGCATAATATAAGTATCAATATTTCCATCTTTATCTACTGCAACATAAAAATCTTCTCCAACATAAGCACACATATACTCCGTACTTTCATCCTCAAAAACTACTTCATCATAAGATTTTCCTTGTAAGATATCATTAATTCCCTTGATTCTAGCAATTTCATTCTGAATTGCCTCTGGATGATCAAGGTATTTTACATCATCTCTTAATACACGATATTCAGGCATTTTAGTATCTTTAAAAGGGACATATTCTCTACTATTGTCTTGATTAGAAGTCGCTAAAAGTACGCACTTATTTGGATTTACATCAAAATAACCTGGTGTTTTTTCACCGTCTTTCACAAAGTTTACTCCCAAATTTACTGTTGGCTTGTCAAAACGAAAAACATATTGGTTGGCTACAACTACGTTTTCGATTGGACTTTCGCTATCTTTAGATAATTCAATTAATCTATTGGCAACGTTCTGACAAGCCAAACGCACATCTTCATCTGTGAATTCGGATGAAACACTATTTCTTAATTCATTTAAAAATACTGTATTTCCTACTCTAAAGCCACTTACTCTACTGACAAATTCTCCCTTTTTCGAAGAAAATCGAATATGAAAACCAGCTGTATTCCTAAGGCAAAAATCAAGTAACCTCTGTCCTACACCCAAAATACGCATACATGCACCAGTTCTCTCACCATATGTTAGGTTAATTGCATTAGTAAAATTTCCCAGGTTAACAGAAAGAGATTTCCCATTTTCTAAAGAAATATCCTCTTTTATTGGTGGAACATTTATAAATTCCCTTTCATACATATCCCGCATGTATCTGGGAATTTTATCTAGTCGTTCCGTTCTTTTCGCTGAAGCAGAGTTAGGAGGAGGATTGTTTGCCAAAAGCTCGGCATTATCTTTACCTAGTAATTGAACTAAATTTTCATCTAAACTACAAGCTTCTAAAACAACCTTTAAATTAATTTTCTTCTTTTTTTGTAAAGCAGTAGCAATGGGAAAAATTTTTTCGATAAAATTTTTCATATCAAAATTTGACATATCATTCATTTCAAAAATTCGATTAAAGTTACTTCCTAACCCAATTAAATGATACTTTTTTATCACATCCATAATTTTTACATATTTTTCATGATTTTCTTTCAAACACAATTCAAAAAATCCATCTAAATTACACGTCAATAATAGTTTGGCAAGATTAGCGGAATTATCAATTTCAAGTCTTTCATCATATTTTATTTCACTTGATGGTACCTTTAACATACTAAATAGCTCATCATAATGTTCATCATATAATTGAGCCAAAATTTTATTTAACCCTTTAAAGCCTAATTTTATTTCTTTTGGAGCGTTTTTAGGATCTTTTGTTTTCCACTCTAGTACATCCTTTAGGGTTATTCCATTTGTAAAAGTATTAGATGTTAATTGCTCAGGATAAAATTTCAAAATTAAATTGCTTAGCGTATTTGTATTATAATGTTCTGTTATATATTTTAGCAGATAATTCCTGTCTACTTTTCTATCTATTCCCAATAAATTATTTGCAAATATTTGCTTTTTTCTAGCTATTTTGTAATCTTCCATTCGTACATTGATGTACTGACTAGTAATTACTTTTAACCTTTCCAAGGCACCTTCTCTAACCTTTGATTTACTTTGATCAACTAATTCAATAATAAAATTTTTAAGATAATTACTATCATTTTGGATATCAGTAATGAACTGTTCTAATTCTTTACCAACTAAATTTTGAGTGTTTTGGCAATATTTAATAATATCAAATAACTCTTGAGTAATATTTTCTTCTTCACCTCTTTCACTCATTCCTTTTAGTCTAGAAGATATTTCCCAAATTTTGCGATTGTTTTGTTGAAATTCTTTTGGAAGGACAGTTTCTAATACAGTATCGATTTGTTTTTTGTTTAAAACAGCATTTGAAACATTAAATAAAGTAATAAATTTACTAAAAATTTCTTCGTCATTTATAATTTTTTTAAATTTTTCATTGCCCGATAGTACTAAAGATAGCGAATCTTTATACTTTATTTTACAGTTATCCTTGATTTTTCTATATTTTTCAACATTTTTATCACCTAACTCTATGAGTGAAGATAATATTAACTCATCTGCTTTAAAACTACTGATAACTTTAACTTTAGGAAATTCATCTGCTAACTTATCTAGGTATTGTATTTTTAACTCATCTGTTTCAAAACTACTAATAACTTCAGCTTTAGAAGAATCATCCGTTAACTTATCTAAGTATTGTATTTTTAACTCATCGGTTTCAAAACTACTAATAACTTCAGCTTTAGAAGAATCATCCGTTAACTTATCGAGGTTTTGTATTTTTAACTCATCGGTTCCAAAACCACTAATAACTTCAGCTTTAGAAGAATCATCCGTTAACTTATCGAGATTTAAGATTTTTAAAGCATTTGTTTCAAAACTACTAATAACTTGAGTTTTATAATAATCATATTCTAACTTATCGAGAGCTTGGATTTTTGAAGCAACTGTTCCAAAACTACTAATAATATCAAATCTATAATAATCAGATTCTAGCTTATCGAGAGCTTGTATTTTTAACTCATCTGTTTCAAAACTACTAATAACTTCAGCTTTATCAAAATCTTGTTCTAACTTATCGAGATATAGTATTTTTAAAGCATCTGTTCCAAAACTACTAATAACTCCAGCTTTCCAAGAATCATCTGTTAACTTTTCTAGGCCTTGTATTTTTAAAGCATCTGTTCCAAAATTTTCGATAATTTCAGATCTATCAAAATCATATGTTAACTTATCTAGGCCCTGTATTTTTAACTCATCTGTTTCAAAATTTTCGATAATCCAAGCTTTATCATTCTCACTGGTCAGCTTGTCTAAGTAATGTATTTTTAATTTGTCCGTAGATAACGCAAGAATACTCAAAATTTTCTTAAACTCGTCACCTATCTCTGTACTTTCTAGTAGATTTATTGCTTCTTTCTCTGTATAAATGCTAGACATAAATAGTTTACTATTCTCATCTATATTTAACCTCTCTCTTACTTCTTCATCTAACGCCTCCATAATATCTTTTCTTTCTTCTATGAAATAGTTTCTTTCTTCAAAACTAAGCTCTTTAATAATTAATTCAAAATGATTGGTGTTTGCTACTTTACTCAAAACTTCCTTGATATGTTCTCTCATATTACTCTCCTACTCTTAATATAGTTTCATTATATTAAAAATTATATTAAAAGTAAAGACAATTACTTTTTTATTCTCGACTATAAATACAGGATTTTAACACTTTTAAATTACAAAATTCTAACAAAGTATTTAATATACTGATTTTTTTGTCAATTGTTAATTATTTTTCTGTATAGTTTGTTCGTAAGGCACATAATTGAGTTACGAGATAGTTAATTAATATGTGCATCAATAAAACTAAATCTAAAAATTATGAACATTATTTCATCATGCAAGATGTTGAAAAATTAAATAATGAATATATAACATATAAAATAATAGAAACCTTGTGAAAAAAATTAAAAATTTTTTCAGCAACAAAATAGAAGACTTACCCATTTTTAGGAGCACTAAAAAACTCTCTAAAACCTTTTAAAATAAGGATTAGAGAGTTTTTACCCATTAAAAAGCGTCAAAGATGAGATTTTATATCAGTTAAGTCAATGACGCAAGAGGATAATCATTGTTGCAATGGATAAGATTAAACTAACAATCATTAAGAATAAGAAAGTAACTTGTCCCTTGCTACCATGCCCCCGACCACCAACTGAAGGAGGAGTTTCTGAATGACTTTCAGTATAACTTGAAACAATAATATTTTTCTCATTCTGAGCATTTATTGCTAAATTTTTTAACTTACCTAAAACTTCCTTTACTTCGTTTTCAGCCTGTTTTCTCTTTTTAGTATTTGGCATAATATAAGTATCAATATTTCCATCTTTATCTACTGCAACATAAAAATCTTCTCCAACATAAGCACACATATACTCCGTACTTTCATCCTCAAAAACTACTTCATCATAAGATTTTCCTTGTAAGATATCATTAATTCCCTTGATTCTAGCAATTTCATTCTGAATTGCCTCTGGATGATCAAGGTATTTTACATCATCTCTTAATACACGATATTCAGGCATTTTAGTATCTTTAAAAGGGACATATTCTCTACTATTGTCTTGATTAGAAGTCGCTAAAAGTACGCACTTATTTGGATTTACATCAAAATAACCTGGTGTTTTTTCACCGTCTTTCACAAAGTTTACTCCCAAATTTACTGTTGGCTTGTCAAAACGAAAAACATATTGGTTGGCTACAACTACGTTTTCGATTGGACTTTCGCTATCTTTAGATAATTCAATTAATCTATTGGCAACGTTCTGACAAGCCAAACGCACATCTTCATCTGTGAATTCGGATGAAACACTATTTCTTAATTCATTTAAAAATACTGTATTTCCTACTCTAAAGCCACTTACTCTACTGACAAATTCTCCCTTTTTCGAAGAAAATCGAATATGAAAACCAGTTGTATTTCTAAGGCAAAAATCAAATAACCTCTGCCCTACACCACCGATACGCATACATGCACCAGTTCTCTCACCATATGTTAGGTTAATTGCATTAGTAAAATTTCCTAGGTTAACAGAAAGAGATTTCCCGTTTTCTAAAAAAATATCCTCTTTTATTGGTGGAACATTTATAAATTCCCTTTCATACATATCCCGGATATATTCGGGAACTTTATCTAATCGTTCCGTTCTTTTCATCGAAGCAGAGTTAGGAGGAGGATCGTTTGTAAAATAATCTGCATTATCTTTACCTAGTAATTTAACTAAAGTTTGATTTACATCACAAGCACCTAAAACAACTTTTAAATTTATTTTTTTCTTTTTTTGCAAATTGGTAGCAATGAAAAAAATTTTTTCGATAAAATTTTCCATATCAAAACTTGACATATCATTCATTTCAAAAATTCGATTAAAGTTACTCCCTAAACCAATTAAGTGATACTTTTTTATCACATCCACAATTTTTTCATATTTTTCATGATTTTCTTTCAAGCACAATTCAAAAAATTCATCTAAATTACAACACGTCAATAATAGTTCGGCAAGATTAGTGGAATTATCAATTTTAAGTCTTTCATCATATTTTATTTCACTTGGTGGTACTTTTAACATACCAAACAGCTCATCATAATGTTCATCATATAATCGAACCAAAATTTTATTTAACCCTTTAAAGCCTAATTTTATTTCTTTTGGGGCATTTTTAGGATCTTTTGTTTTCCATTCTAGGACATCTTTTAGAGTTATTCCATTTATAAAAGTGTTAGATGTTAATTGCTCAGGATAAAATTTCAAAATTAAATTGCTTAGCGTATCTGTATCGTAATGTTCTGTTATATATTTTAACAGATAATTCCTGTCTACTTTTCTATCTATTTTCAATAAATTATCAGCAAATATCTGCTTTTTTCTAGCCATTTTGTAATCTTCCATTTGTACATCGATATACTGACTAGTAATTACTTTTAACCTTTCCAAAGCGTCTTCTCTAACCTTTGATTTACTTTGATCAACTAATTCAATAATAAAATTTTTAAGATAATTACTATCATTTTGGATATCAGTAATGAACTGGTTCTATAATAAATAGTGTTGGTGAGTAAAATCACTTACACTATTTTTATTAAAATAAAAGTGAGTCATACCAGA
>CAKPBH010000002.1 GCA_934140355.1 uncultured Bacilli bacterium
AGCTGAATTTTAGCTCTCTCACAAAGTTCATTTATCATTAGTTTTTGGTTCCACCAACACTACTTGACAAAGAACCTAATAAATTCTAAAATATCAGTTTCTCTTTCTTTTATTTTTTTCTAAGTAAGTATTTTCCCCTTATCATATTTTTATGTTACCCTTTTTTAATCAAACTTTTCCTTTTTCCTTTAGACGTCATAGACTGCTGTTTAGAACCATCTTTTATCTCTAAACTAGAAGGCGATAAAAATTCCTGCTCTAATGTTTTCTTAATTTTAGGAAGAAGGTATCCATATAATTGTCCAACTTGATTTTCTTTTATCTTTGAAAAAACAGGATGATTTAAGTCACCACCACATCTTAAAGTAATTATCTTCATCTCTTCTTCACTTAAATGATTTAATACAAAATCAACTTGTTCTTTAGAATAAGGTTCCATTAATTGATAAATCGTTTTTAAATTTTGGGTTCGTTTTTTCTTCTTTTTTTGTAATTCTTTTAAATTCTTAAGAGCTTGATCTGGATCTTGCATATATTCTGTAAAATAAGCAATTTGTTTTTCCTCTCTAATTTTTGCTAAGGCTCTTTCTTTAATTTGACGGATACCTTCACGACTCATCTGAAATTGCGCCCCTAACTCTCCTAAACTTAAAATAGGACCTCGAAAGCCATAACTCGATATTAATACTTCTTTTTCGATTAGAGTTAATGAACACGTATCTAACAGCGCTCTTGTTTTTGTAATCATGTCATGATTCACTACAATTTCTTCAGGAGATTCTTCAGTTGCAGGAATAAAATCTTCGATCTCTCTTTCATCTTCTTGTACTAATTTATTGATACTAGTTGTACCATCTTGAATCAACTGAAATCCTTTAAATTCTTCAACAACTACGGGAGATACCTCTAAATAAGTAGCAATCTCCTCAATTGTTGGTTCCCGATTTAACTTAAAACGCAAATGAGATACGGCTTTTTTATAAGTATTAATTTTGGCATACATATGATCAGGAATTCTAATACTTCTACTTTTTTCTGTAATAGCAGCCGTAATAGCCGCTTTAATTCGATAAACCGCATAGCTTGAAAATTTAACATTCTTACTAGCATCATATTTTTCTACTGCTTTTATCAAACCAATATTACCTTCTTGAATTAAATCAAGAAGAGATAAACCATTTTGAGGATAGCGTTTTGCTACACTAATGACTAATCTTAAATTGCTTTTAATAAAAGTTTGTCTAGCCTCTTCATTTCCTTGTAAAATTTGTTCCATTAATCTTTGCTCTTCTTCTTGGGAAAGTAAAGGAATATCTCCAATTTCTTTTAAGTATTTAACTAAAGTTTCTTCTGGCTCATAAGAAGTTTCCGCTTGTCTGTTTTTCTCCCTATTCACCTCTATTTTTGTATCATTTAACAAGTAGTATGTATTGATGATATCAACTAATATATTATCTTTAAGCATTTTATCTAACTCCCCCATTGAAATCTGGGGATTATATTCACTAGAAATTACCGTTAAGGCCTCTTGACTTTTTTCATTACAAGCTAAAATTTCTATTAATTCATAAGAAGTTAAAGGATAATGATAGATACGAAGAAAAGAAGTTAAACCATACATATTTTCTAAAGCCATATTTAGAATATTACTTTCATGAAATCTTTTATTAATATAACGATTTATCACAACACCTGGCCGCCTCATCATCTCTTCTTCCGCTAATTTTGTTAGTTTTTGATTCAATTTTTCTTTGATCAAATCAAAATTTTCTTCTCTATTCTGCTCAAGTAATGCCATAGCCATTTTACTAACCTCTTGATAAAATTCTTCTTTTGAGAATATAAGATAATCAAATTTTTGATAAAGATCATCCACTATTAACTCTAACATTTGTGATATTTGTTGTGGATTTAATTTACTTATTTTTTCCTTTAAAAAATTCATTTTCTAACCTCCTCGTTTTTTTCGTGCCTGTCTATTGTATCAAATTTTTTAAAAAAAATCTCTATTTTATAAAAAAAAGAATTAGTTTGTTGATGACTAATTCTTTTGTCTATCCCCTTGGAATCTTCAAAATTTGACCAACACGCAAAAGATTGCTAGTTAAATTATTGTAACTTTTAATTTTATCTATAGTTGTATTGTATTTCTTAGCAATACTGTAAAGATTATCCCCACTTACTACTTTGTACGTCAAATCAGTATTATTGTTTTGATTTGGAATCTTCAAAATCTGTCCAATACTCAAAAGATTAGAGTTTAATTGATTGAATTCTTTTAATTCATTAACAGTTGTATTGTATTTCTTAGCAATACTATATAAGCTATCTCCTGATTGAACAAGATAATTGATTGTACCATCACTATCTTCTTCACTACTAGTTGGTATTTTTAAAGTTTGATTAATATTTAAAAGATTGCTAGTTAAATTATTGTAACTTTTAATTTTATCTATAGTTGTATTGTATTTCTTAGCAATACTATATAAACTGTCCCCCTTTTTCACCGTATAAGAAATATACTTTTGACTTCCTTCTGTCTGAGTTGGTATTTTTAAAACTTGGTTAATACTTAAATTGTTTGAAGTCAAATGATTGATTTGTTTTAATTCATCCACAGTTGTATTGTATTTCTTAGCAATACTATATAGACTATCTCCTGATACCATTTTTATGGAACATTTTGAAAAGCAAAGAAAATATCTATCGTTTTATCTTGATAAAGATCGATTTTATAAATTAAATTCATTAATAATACTCTAGTTGGATTATCGAATGATAAAAACTCATCAATATATTCTTCTAACTTTTCCTTATCTATCTCATTTTCATTGCTTGATCGATTGATTAATTCATCCATACTTCTTTTATTTTTATCTCTTTGTTGTTTTAAACTCTTACTTATTCTTAAATATTGTTCTTCATCAATGATACCCCTTAGTTTATCCATATAAGTTTTATCTAAATTTTGAGTTAATTGATCATTTGCTATTTCTAAACTTTTTAATTGTTTTTCTATTTTTACATCATGATCTTCAATTTCTATATTATTAATAGCACCTTTAATCTTATTTTTATCTAAATACTTTTTACAAACTTTTTTTATGTTATCTAAAATGACACTTTCTAATATTTCATAATTATTTGTATGTGTTGTACAAACATGATATTTCGAATATGTCCGATAATAATTGCAAATAGTATAACTTCTTCTTGTTTTATTTTGATATCGAATTGCTATTCTATGCCCACAATCACCACAATATAAAAGTCCATCTAATAAATAAGTTCTTTTCTTCTCTGGTCTTTTCACATTTTTAGGAAGTAATGATTGAACGTAATTAAAGGTATCTTTATCAATAATAGCCTCATGAGTATTTTCTACAATAATATAATCACTTATCTTATTTTTCACAACTTTTTTTAATTTATAATTTATCTTTTTAGTTTTACCTTGCACTGCATCACCTACATAAATTCTATTCGTTAAAATTGCCTTAACTGTTGTATCAACCCACACCCCATATTCCTGAGAAATACAATTTCTATTTATACATTTCATATTCCATACATAGTTATAATAAGATGCCGGAGTTTTAATTTTTCTTTTTGTTAATTCCCCCGCAATAAAATGATATGTATTACCTTTAAGTGCTAAATCAAAAATTAATTTAACAACACTTGCTTGTTCTTCATTTATAATTAAATGATTTTTATTATTTGGATCTTTTTGATACCCAAATGGACATCTTCCCGACACGTATAATCCATCTTTCATCCTTGAATGCAGACTACTTTTAATCTTTTTAGAAATATCTTTAGCATACATATCATTCATAATGGCTTTAAAAGGCGCTATATCATTATTAGTATTATCTATAAAAGTATCTATTCCATCATCAATAGCAATATATCTAACATGATTATTGGGAAAATATTTTTCAATTAACTCTCCTGTACCAATATAATCTCTGCCTAATCTTGACATATCTTTAGTAATAACCATATTAATTTTATTATCTTTAATATCTTTAATCATTCTAATAAACGCTGGCCTATCAAAATTAGTACCACTAAACCCATCATCAACATATTCATCAACTACTTTATAATGATTCTCTTTCACATAACTACTAAGTAAAATTCTTTGACTAACAATACTATCCGATTTGTGCGTTAAATCATCTCTTGATAATCTAAGATAAAGCCCAACTTTAAAGCAATGATTCTCTTGCATCAATTAATTCTCCCTTTTTCTTGAGAATAATGCCTATTTTCAGAAGGCAATACTATCCTAAATTTATCGCAAGTGATATTAAACCTTTGTTTAAATTCCATTTTTAATACTTCAGTGATTACTTCGTTTAAAGATTTAGCATTATCCTGAAATTTTAAATTAACTTTATAATTAACCATAGAGTTTAATACCTCCAATTAATTCTATGGTTATGATTTTGGCTTTATGAATATTCCCTTTTCTCATAAATTTTCATGATAAAGTTCATCATCTTATTTTTCTTTTAAGGCACTAAAGCAAAAAAATCATAACCATAAGTTAATTTCAAATTGGAAGTATTTGAACATTATCTGGATAACCGCTCATTGCATCTATCAAAATATTTCTAACCTTATCCTGTGAAATATCATTATCAAGAGCAATTTGTTTAATATTATTACTTGCTTTCAAAAGATCTTTTCTTATCTTAATTTCTAATGATTTAGAGATAGATTTTCTAGATAAATTTATATTTAAGTCCTCTAAAATTCTTTCATGACATTTTCTGCAAACAAACCTTCTTTTATATAGAATTAAATAGCATTTAAATTCTGCTATTTTATTATACTTAATTTTAATAGGTTTTAATCTATCATGCACTGATTTTGTATATCTATCACATTTAGGACATTTAATTTTAGAAACAGTACCTTGTAATGATATAATCTTTATTTTCTCATGATTTTCTACTTTTTCTTCAATTGATAATACCTTTACATTAGTACCTTTTAACCCTATTAATTCTTTAACTTCTTTCATTATCACATTACTCCTTTGCAAGAATAATTAAAAATCAGCATACAAAACAGATTAAGAATACTACATATTTTTTAAAAAATGTGATACTATAAAAATACATATGAAACTAATTTAATTATTCTGCAACTTAATTATATAATAGTTCATATGTATATTAAAAACAGATGCCATTTTGACATCTGTTTTTACTTTGAGCAATTCCCACTAACTCGTGTTGTTTCTTAATAAGTTGTTATATCAGATTTTACCAGATGATTTTATTTTTTGCTAATACATATATAAACATTTATATTTAGTTAATCTCTTTTTTTTGAGACATTACCAATAATCTTAGATTTGAAACATTCCCAGCTTTGTTCATCACCATTACTTGCAATTGTAGCCATCGCTTCAAATAGTTCTTCTTCACTTAAATTAATTTCCATTCCGTTAATTTGATATGTCATAATCATAGCCATTAAACCAGTTCTTTTATTAACATTTTTAAAGCAATGCGTAGTAGCAATATTATACCCCAATCTACATGCCTTTTCTTCTATTGTTGGATAAACATCTTGGCCAAAAAAACTTGCAAAAATAGAATTAACTGCCCCTTGAAATAAAGCCCCTGTATTATCAATAAAACCTAATGCCTCGTTATCTTCGCTAGCAGCTGCTAATTTGTCATGAATGAGCAAAATATCCTCTTCAGATAAAAACTCTCCTACATACCCTTCCATTTTCATTATTTTAGTCTCCTTAAAAGATTATTATATTTCTTTATGTTATTATTTAATAAATTATTAAATGTTTCATTATTAATTTTTGATTTATTGATAAAAGGTTTCAAGTCATTAAAATCTTTTAAATAATTATTAGATATTCCATCATAATTATTTTCATACAATATATCAGCCAACTCAAAATCTTTATTTACACTCTTCTCAAGTATCTTAACAATTTCTTCATCACTCATTTTTTTTGATTTTAAATAACTTAATATTATACTAAAACGGTCATAATCTAACATAATTGGAAACCATTTTATTATAGTAGAATAATCAAAATCGGCTAGTGAAGTATAAAAATTAGCACTTTTTGATAGACTATTGATGGATATTTTGTTAACGAAATCATAATTATTTTTTAAAATAAACTCTATAGTTCTATCATCAAGAAATTCTCTAAGTATCGCAATTCTTTTATTTAATTTTGTTTCTAATAATTCATTTAGTGAAATATTATTTATATTTTCTAAATTATTTCCCATTACTATCCCTCCAAACTGTTTTAACTGTAACATATTTATTAAAATTTGTCAAAATAATTCTAGCAATGGATAGTGTAAAATTGTTTTGACTGTACAAAAAAAGAGTTTACCTCATTAATTCAAGATATAGTGAAAGAAAAAGAATAATTGAAAGATATAAAAACTATCTTATAAAATATTGAAAATAGTTTAAAAATACATTGAACATTAAAGTATGTTCTTCTGTAGAATCACATATCTCACATAATGTAGCAAAATATTTTTCATATGAATAATAGAAATGATAACGCTATGAAATATCATTATTTTTTATCATCATCTTAATAAATCTAATATATCTTCATATTTAACTATCATTTTTTCTTGAGTTTTCGTATCTTCTATTTCATAATGATTACCATCAAATTGATTCCCTAATATGATCATTTTAGGCGTTCCTAATACAGAAACATCTTTTATTCTATTACCAATACTCAAATTTTCTCTATCATCAATGATAGCATTAATATTATTCTGTAGTAAATAATGATATAGCCTTTCTCCCTCTTTTTGATTTTTTTCACTATAAATTATTTGAACCTTGTATGGAGCAATGTCATATGGTAGTGAAAATCCTTTGATTTTATCATTTTCTCTAATTACATTACTCTCGATTAAACAAGCAATAATTCTTCCTAAACCAATTCCATAACATCCCATATAATATGGTTTTTTCTCTCCATTTTCATCTATATAGAAAAGCCCCATACTATTAGAATATTTTGTTCCCAGTTGAAAATTATTTCCTAACTCAACAGTACTATATTCTTTCAGATTTTTAATATCACTTACTCCTAATTGTTTAAGATATTCATCTTTATTATCAAACGCTAAAACTTCTTTATTAATACCAATATCATTTTTCTCATCATAAAGCGTTTTATCTTCTCCCAAATTAGTGATTGCTTGAAACTCCTCAGCAACTTTACCACCAATAACCCCATTATCACTAATAGTTGGTATAATCTTAATTCCAAGTCTTTTAAATATATTTAAATATACCTGATGCATTAATTCGTACGTTTTTTGCATATCTTCTTCTGTTTTATCAAAAGAATAAGCATCCATCATAACAAATGTTCTTGGTCTAAATAGATAACCTCTAGCTCTAATTTCTTTTCTAAATTTTTCGCCAATTTGATAATAAATAGCAGGCAAATTTTTATAAGAAGATAATCTATTATTTCCAAATATAGTAGCACATTCCTCTGCAGTTGGCGCAAGTCCATATTCTCCTAAATTATTACTTATGGTAAACATGATATCCCCCTCTTTAGTGTAAGCATCCCATCTACCAGATTGTTCCCATATTTTTCTTGGCTGAATCTTTGGAAATTCTACTTGAATACACCCTGCCTTATCTAACTCATCAATAATAATATTTTCTACTACTCTTTCTAGTTTTGTCCATAAATTGCCATAACCATAAATCCCACTTTCAAATTGATATAACTCTCCTAGTTTCATCAAAATATCTTGACCAGAATAATTAGTATCAATATCATTTAAATTAATTTTTTTAATATTTAATCTGCTTAATCTCATTTTACTCATCCTTTCTTCAACAAAAAAAGAATGACACATAAGGAGTCATAAAGACGGTGCCATCCTTTTATTTTACTTAATTACGATAACGGCTATTTCACCGGAAATGTTTTCATTTCACTCCGAAGGTAGGAATTAAATAGTATCATAACTTGTTCACACTATACCAAGCTCACTTTTATGCTTAACCAATTAATATTCCTTCATCACTGATTTGACCTTATTGTATCACATTATATTGTTACTCACAAGCCCCTTTATACAAATAAGTATAAATTCATGATTATTTCTTTCTCACATGCCTACTCTTATATTTTTATATTTTGCATAAATGATTTATCTCCACTCTTCAAATCCCATTTTATTTTCAAAATTAGTAATAATAACTTCCTCTACCTTTCCTCTTTTTCTTCCACTAGCACTAATACTTCTTTTTGCTTCGATGATATGAATATGAAAATCTTTATATAATTCATTTACTAAAGTAGTATTATGATTAGATAACATGACATAACAGCCTCTATCGGATAGTTCTTTAAATACTTTAGCAAGCCTTCTTTGTTCTTCTTTCCCAAAACCTTCTTCAGTATAACTATTAAATGTTTTAGTATCTGAATCGTATGGTGGATCAAAATAAATGAAATCTCCCTTTTTAGCATCTTTTACAGATTCTTCAAAATCAACCGATAGCACCTTGACATCATTATAATTTAAATACCCACATATCACCCCTAAATTTTGTCCTTCATAAGTATTTACTTTAGTTTTCTTTCCAAAAGGAACATTAAATTCATTTTTACTGTTAACTCTATATAATCCATTAAAACATGATTTATTTAAATAAATAGTGCGAGCGGCTCTTTTCACATCCGTTAGTCTATTGAATTTCTTTTTATCTCTATCTAAATTTCTTATTTCATAATAATACTTCTCCGAATGTTCTGCTTCATGATGGTTCAATTCTTTGCACATCGCTTCAAATTTTTGCCCATCCTTAATACATTCATAAACATTCATCAATTCTTTGTTAGAATCATTAATTACTGCCTTTTTAGGAGATAACTCAAACAACAATGCGCCTCCCCCTACAAATGGTTCATAATAAGTATTAAACTCGTCTGGAACATATTGTTTTAATTTATCTATTATCTGTCTTTTTCCTCCTGCCCATTTTACAAATGGTTTTCCTTTAATCATTCCTATTCACCTTATCTCTCTATCACTAATCTTACTCAATTACCTTTTTTAAATGCTTAAAAAATTATTGATTTTTTAAGAACTTATTTCCAAATTTTTCTAAAATTACCCTAAGGAAAAAATTTTTCCTCATCACTTTCTTAAGAATAATTCCAAAAGCTTTCTATCATTATACCATGCAAAAAGACATTTTTCTTCAAAATGCCTTAATTTTTGTTATATTTTCTGGAATATTATTCATGATTTCCTATTTATTTCCCATAAAAAGAGTATCACCTGATTTAACAATATAATAACTACTATCAATAGGTTGATAAGGAATATTTAAATAACTTGTCAGCGCAATAACAATCGCTTCACCTACTTCTTTTAGATTATTTTTTAAAAAATTAGCTTCCTTCTCATTATCAATATTTCCATAATAAATAATAATACTTTCATTATTTTTAGTATCTCTGATTAATTGATTATAATCAAGAGCCGTATCACTAGGCAATCTTCTTTGATAGTATTTTTCCACTTTTAAACCAACAGTATTTAATTCATCCGCTATTTTTTTCGCTAAAGTACTACTATTTCTAAGAGCATAAACAATTTCAGCATTCTCTCCCCCAGCAGTCAAGGCATTAGAAATAACAATAACATCATTTCCTTTTCCATAAGTTGATGTAATTCGACTAACCCGATCATCCATATTTATAGTCTCATCACTATCTCTAGTTAAAGAAGTAGGAACACCATAAGCACGAAGACGATCATAAATATATTTACTTAACTCTAAATTATAATTTTTTTCCGTAATTCCATTAACACTACTTCCAATATCTTCCCCACCACGATAAGCATCAATAACAACTTTCTTATCTACTCTATCCATAAAATATCACCTAATGTATTTTATGTTTTTTCAAAGAGAAAGGTTATATTTCAATAGTTGTTTCATCAATAAAGTGATAACTCGTTTTATATTTTAATTCCCTCATCAAACGAAATAATGCATCATCTTTAGCTTTAGCTTCTAACATAATATCAATAGAAATAGGATATTTTTTTATCATTTCTAAAAATAAAATAAAAGCATCACTATCAATATAATCATTATGACTTCTTATTTCTTTTTTGTTTTTAGGACTACTAAAATGAATTTTAGGAGGAATATTTTTATTTTTCCAAGTTAAAAATACTTGTTCTAAATAATCTTCCAGCGGCTCTTCTGTCGGATTGCAACAGTGATGATGATAATCTAAAACAACAGGAATATTAAGTTTAGAAGAAAGATAAAGACAATCCTTAATATTAAAAATTTTATCATCATTTTCAATAGCAATAATTTCTTGTAAATGTTTGGGAAGTTTTTTAAAAGTATTAATAAATCTAGATAAAGATAAATCTTTACCAAAGGTATTTCCCCCTACATGAAGAAGTAAAATTTTTTCATCAATCTTCATTGCTTTCAACAATTGGTAATGATATTCCAAAAGAGCAATGGATGAAGCAATAACCTCTTTTCTAGTACTATTTAAAACACAATATTGACTGATATGAAAATCAAAACGCATCTTAGTTTTCTTCAAAATTTCTTCTATTTTTTTATAAAACGATAGATAAGGGGTAATGTACGAAAAAGAAACAGATGGTGCAGTAGCAAGAGGAATTAAACTAGATGAAGCTCGATAGAAATGAATGTTATTTCTTTGATTATAAATTAATGTTTCGATTAAAGCATTAAGGTTAGATTTAATAATCCGATCTAACTTTTCATAGTTTTGTTCCTTCTGAAAAACAGTTAGTGGATAAGGGGTAGAAGTAGAAGATTTAATAGAGGAACTAATAGCAACATAACCTAAGCGTATCATAAATAATCACCATCATTAGTATGGAAATAAGAAAGCAAAATCATCCCCCTTTTATAAAATTATTGTATAAAAAAAAGAAGAATCACCAAATCTTTGATCCCTTCTTTTAATCATTAATTTTAAGCTAGCTACTAAAAAATTTTAATAAAAAGTTCTTCTATTTGAATCAAAATTGATAATAAGAATAAATAACAAGAATAAACTATTATTTCTTCTCTGTCTTAGGAAAGTAATCCCCTATTAATTTATCTGTTGTAAAGATATAATCATAAAATGCCCTTATTTCTTTACATAAAAGCAATTCTTCTTTTTGAAATTCTAATTTTTTAGGAATCGAAATTAAACAAAAGAACAGTGCTTTTTCCTCAGGAAGCATTGGATAATGCCCCTCATAATTACGAAGTAAATTATAAAAATCAAATTCTTTATAATATTTTTGATAAAAAATAACTAAGTCATAAACAGGAATATCTCTTTTACTTTTGCCCCAACTAATAAAATAAGGTTTAGTTTCTAATAAGTAATGTTCTAAACTTAAATTGTTATGAATTTGTGTAATACGAACTCTTTTCTTTTCCTCAATAATTTTATACCAATTTTCAATTTGATTTTGACAATAATGCATAGATTGAAAAAGTTTAGATATGTTGCGAATAAAAAGATAATGTGCTGGAGACATATACTCTTCTTGCTCAATTAATTCTGCAATATCTTGATAATAATTCATCAAATAATCTAATCTTTCTAAAATTTTTTCATATATCTTTTTATAAGTATCATCATCTATATCTTTATAAAAAGTAGTTTTGCTATGTAAAAGAGTTAATAATTTAATAATATCAGCAGCTTTTTCCTCCTTAGGAAGAGGAGTATCTTCAATATAATGATAAATTTCATAGTTTTTAGTCTTATAGAGAATATGAGGAAAATAATCAAAAGATCTAGACTTTAAATACTTATATAAAGGTTCTAGATCATGATTTTTTCTCTTAATAACAAAAGTTTGCGATCCGGTATCAATAATTCGAATATGATTTCGAATGGTAATTTTTTGGGTGGTAATATTTAGTTTTGAGAATAATTCTCTTAATTCCTTATTCATTAGAGTTAGGGATAATTAATTTTGTTCCCGGTTTAATTTGTTCTATATTATTATATAAACTAATTTGTTCTTTATCCACATTATATTTCTTGATAATACTATCAATAGTATCTTCCTCATGAACAATATAAACATGATAAGTTACATAACTATCTGCATTATCAACATTCTCAAAAATATTAAAATTATTTTGCAGTTGACTTTCTTTCGAATCCTCTTTATTTTCTAAAATGATAGAATCAATCGTTGGTCGGGTAACATTAGAAGAAAACGCAAAAGAATCGGGGTGGGATGTCTCAATTTCTTCCTTTTCCTCTCTACTCTCACTATTCTTTTGTATTAGCGTATCATCGGAAGACAACTGATTGATTTCGGGAAAATTAATATCCACTAATTCTGCCTCGGTTGCATTTGGAGTAGAATCCATCTCTTTAACTTCCTCTTTTTTCTTTTCAACCCCTTCTAAATATAAATCAATATTTACTTGCAATGATTCATTATTAACCACCTCATAATAAAAATTATCAATATCGATAGAGATCGTATCTAAATCATACTTATTGTCTAGTTCAATATCAAAAGGAATTTTAAAAGAAAAGTTTTCACGATTAATAGAAGATGCTGTTATTTTATAATCTCCACTAATATAAAACTCTCCACTAATTCGATCTTCTTTTTTAATACTTAAGGTATGTTCTAAGGAAATTGAAGTAATTTCATTAACGTTGGTTTTAAAGAGTAAATCTTTTTTAAAGGGTATTATTTGTTTCATATTTATCCATCCTTTCAAGTAATTATATGAATTTGGATAAAATTTATACTTCCAAAAAGTAAGTTACTTTATGAAAAGAATAAAGCAATGGTTTAATTTCTTCTTCTCTCTCTTGAGAACAAATAATCCATATTTCTTTTTGTGCTACAGTTAAACTAGCCGATAATATCATTTTTCTCTCATAAGTATTTTTCCGAGGATTAAATATCGCTTCCATTGTATCTTCCATTAAGTAAGGTAAAATAACTATAGGATATGTTTTTTTAGTTTTAAAAATATTCTCACAACAATATTCTTGTTCTTGATAAACAATGGTTTGCTTATCTTTTTTAAAAAAAGCTTGATCCTGAATTAATTTTTTTTGATCACTTTCTTTATCTACTGCAATTAGATAATCCACTGCCCTATATTTTTCAATCATCCGGCCCAAAAGTTGCATTAAAGATTTATTCTTTGCAACAGAAGATGGAGCTTGATAAAAAAATACTTTAATTTCTTTTTCATCCTTTAAAATCATTTCATTAATTTTTTTGATATTCTCTTTTAAAAATTGCTCGGTTATCATTGCAAGTTCCCTTTGAGAAAGATAAGTATCAGGACAATAAAGCCACTTTTGTTCTTGAAGATATTTAGAATATTTAATAGATAAAGATATTTGGTTCTTCAAAAGAAAATGATTTGGATATTTTTTTAATAAAATTAAAGAATGATTTTCTAAAATAATATCATCAATATCTAAAAAAATAGTATACGTTTTCCTAGATATTGACTTTGCTATTCTCTGATTTAGAACCTCATCATCAATATATTTTTTTTCTACAACATATTTTTGATAATCACTTAAAATCTGTTTTAAAATATTTTTTTGATTTTTGTTTAATTTTGTGTTATCCAATTTAACTCTTTGATCAGTTAATGGAATAAGTAACTGATGAATAAAATCAAACATATAACTATCCATAGTAGTTTCCTTTAAAGTTTGATAAATATCTTCATCTTCCTTTTTAGAAAAAGCAATTCTTCTTTTAATCAATTGATAAGTTAATGTTTCTAAATAATTTGTTTTCTCATCTTTTAAAAGAATCACCCACTCCCCTCTTCTTGTCTGAAATTTGAAGATTTTTGATAAATAATTTTTAGATTATTTTCTAAGAAGAAAGTATTTTGATGATAATGATAAACAATGCTATTTAAATATAAAAAATTAGCAATATCAATTTCAGCTTTCGTTTCCAATGTTTCATTTAAGATAGTACGAAAATTCTTTTTCCTTTTAATAATTTCAGATTGAACAAAATCCTTTAAAGATAATTTACTTTCTAAAAATTTTCTTTTATATAAATAAGCATGATAATCCCTAAAAGTTTCAAATTCCAAATAATCTCGATTAAGATAAATATAAGAGTCAAAGTTTTCATAAATCTTAGTAAAGATTTTTTTGTGAGGAAATACCGTTTCCAATAAATAATTTCTAAAAATTGCATATTTTTTTTGGGTAGTTAATCTTTTTTCGCCTTCGTTTAAAAATTTTTCTTGATATTCTTTTAATAAGTAAATTTTAACATTTATTTTTGCATCATTTAAAGATTGTTTTAAAGAATAATAATCTTCTTTCTCCTTGGTAAAAATAAGGATTTTTTGATCAGAAAAAATGTTTTTTTGAATAAAATACTTAACTTTACTTATGATAAAAGAATAATAATGCTCCCGAATAAAATAAACCATTATATTCTCATTACTTAATAAAATATTTTTTTGTTGATTATCTAGTTTAGGTGAAAATATATGGCAAAGAAATTGTTGATCCTTTTCTAGTTCTTGTTTTATTACTTTCATATTATGATGTTTTAAGATTTGTTTTTCTTTTTGTTTTACTTGCTTAATTTTCTGATAAATTGGATCAGACTGATATAAAATCTCTATTTTTTTCATTTCCGAAAAAAGATAAGAATATTGTTTCATAAAACAAGAATAAGTATGATAATCAATATAAACATTTTTACTCAAAAAGTTTGTATATTTGTTTAAAAAATTTTTCATATCATAGTAAACTAAATTTAATGATTCGTTCATTTTTCCATTCCCTTCTATGCTAATAATATATCACAAAGAAGAAAAAAAGAAAATATCTTATAACAGTTGAAATCAAATATTTTTTTTGTTATACTTAAAGTATGTTACGGGAGAGGATTTTATGAAGGAAAAATTGAAATCGATAGAGAAAAAAAAATTATATTTAGCAGGTGGTTTTTTACTGGCTATTGTCATTATTTTATTTGGAGGAGCATTTCTTTATAATCGCTTCTTTTATAAAAAATCTTATAGCGAAATTGAAGATATTATGGTAAGTGCTTCTCAAAATTATTTAAAAAAAAATAAGGACAGATTACCAAAACAATATAACGAAGTACTTACCTTAACAGAAAGCGATTTAACAAGTGCTAGCGAAATGAAAACAATTGCAGAATACTTAAAAAATGATAGTATTGCTTGTACAGGAAATGTTAATGTAACTAATATTAATGGGGAGTATCGTTATATACCAGAACTAGATTGTGGGGAAAAATACAAGACATTAAAATTTATAGACTACATTAAAAAGACAGTTAAAATTGTAGAGAACGGGAATGGATTATACCAACTTAATGATGAATTAGTTTATCGAGGAGATAACGTTAAAAATTATGTTAAATTTTCTGGAAAAACTTATCGAATTGTAAAATTTAGTGATGATAGTCCCGTAATTATTTATACAGAAAAAACAGATAATGCAGTGTGGGATGATCGCTATAATATAGATAAAAATTCTAATTTGGGAATTAATGATTATTCGGTTAGTAGAATTAAAGATGTTGTTGACAAAATTTATAAAAATGAAAAAATTATTTCTAAAGATCAAAAATTAATGGTTATTGCTCACAATTTGAATGTAGGAAAAAGATCTGAAAACGATACAGATAAAACGGGAGGGTTAGAAAAAAGTGCAATTATTGAAAATCAGTTTATTGGTCTATTACCATTATCTGATTATTTAAATGCCAGTTTGGATCAAAATTGTGTCAAATCCACTAGTCCTTCTTGTATGAATTATAATTATTTATCAAAGTTTCGGTATAGTTGGTGGACAATGACGGCAACAAATACAAATTCCTTCCAAGTTTATAAAGTTGGCGCTACTAAAAATGCTGAATTATCTTCAGCAGTTGGTAGTGGATATCTAAGACACGTTTTGTACTTGACTAAAGATGCTTTGTATGTTTCTGGTACAGGTACTTCATCTGATCCATATATTTTAAAATAATAATCATAAAAAAAGAAGCTTTTTCTACAATAAAGAAAGTTTCTTTTTTTTATTTCTATCATCAAATTAATTGTTAGAATTAAAAGGATTTTGATTCCCAATATCATTATATTGTGCTCCTTGATTCATCACCAGTTGAACTGGTTGTTGTACATTTAATGGTTCTTGATTCATCATAGGTTGAACTGATTGTTGTGCATTTAACGGCTGTTGATTCATCATGGGTTGAACTGGTTGTTGTGCATTTAATGGTTCTTGAGCCATCATTGGTTGAACTGGTTGCTGTACATTTAATGGTTCTTGATTCATCATGGGTTGAACCGGTTGTTGTGCATTTAACGGCTGTTGATTCATCATAGATTGAACTGGTTGTTGTGCATTTAATGGTTCTTGAGCCATCATTGGTTGAACTGGTTGTTGTGCATTTAATGGTTCTTGATTCATCATAGGTTGAACTGGTTGTTGTGCATTTAACGGCTGTTGATTCATCATGGGTTGAACTGGTTGTTGTGCATTTAACGGCTGTTGATTCATCATGGGTTGAACCGGTTGTTGTGCAGGTTCTGGTTGTGAATGATTATTTTTTTCGTTTTTTAACTTGTTGTATTTTATAATTCCATAAATAAATAATACAAAAACACTTAAACCATAAATGATTGAAACAATCGAACTTATACCTTCTGGTAATAGCGTGTGTTCTGTTTCGACACCATTAATCGTTGTTGTAGATTTTCCGGTTAAAAGTACACAAGCCACAAGTATCCATCCAACCAACTTATTAACGGTTAATTTTCCTAATAAATAGACGTTAGAAAACGGAAGCCAAGCTAAAATAGTCCCCTTTCCGTAAACTAACTTGTTAAATTTACTTAAAAATAATGACGTTGCAATATAAACAGCGAAAATCACAATAAGTATAACAACTAAAACACCTACTAATGCTCCTCCAAAAACATTTTCCATATTACTCCTCCTATTCTACATTTTTAATTTTATCACAAAAATATTGATAAGTATATATTTTATTACAAAAATATTGATAAGTATATATTTTATTACAAAAATATTGATAAGTATATATTTTATTACAAAAATATAATTTATATAAAAAGCTGTAATGAAACAATTTATTCCATTACAGCTTTTTCAATATTTTTTTAAAATACAATTTTTAGATTTCCTCTATTTTCATAAAGTTTGTAATTTTATTTCCAGTATTAGGAAAACCACCAGTAATAATGATATATTCTCCCTTTTCTAACTTGAAGAATTCAGTTGCTTTTTCTTTTCCGTTATCTACTACCTCATCTGTTGAGTTATATTCCTTTACAAGAACTGGATATACTCCATAATTTAACGCAAGCTCATGAGCAGTTTTTTCGTTAGGTACAGTGGCTAAAATTGGAGCAACTGGTCTTAAGTTACTAATTTCTCTAGCTGTACGTCCTGACATTGTAGCAGCAACAATTACTTTTGCATCAATATCATTACTTGCTGTTACAACACTCTCAGCAATAGTTGAAGTAATATCTTTTTTGCTATTGTACGTATAAGTAGGATTAGCATATTTTTCAACTGCTTCACAAATTTCTGTCATTTTTTGTACCGTTTCCACTGGATATTCACCCATAGTTGTTTCATCACTTGTCATAATAGCATCACAACCCTGTAATACAGCATTAGCAACATCTGTTACTTCAGCATTAGTTGGACGAATACTATGTTTCATTGAAGTCATCATTTGTGTCGCCATAATTACACCTTTTCCTTGTAAATGACATTCATCAATCATCATTTGTTGATACAACGGCAAGTTTTCAACACCAGTTTCAATTCCTAAATCACCACGAGCAATCATAATATAATCACTAGCAGACACGATTTCCTTTAAATTGTCAATGGCATATTGCGTCTCTACCTTAGAAATAATCTTCATGTTAGGACGTCCAAATTGTGCGCAAAGTTTCCTTACTTCTTCAACATCATCAGCGCTATTTACAAAAGATAAAGCTAAATAATCTCCATCATTATCACAAGCATATTGAATATCTCTTTTATCTTCATCCGAAATGAATGGAATATCTAATTTAATACCTGGAATACATACACCACGACGTGATTTGATTGTACCACTATTGATAATTCGACATGTTACACCATCACTTTCTACTGATTCTACAACTAGCTTATAAAATCCATCATCTAAAAGAACACTCATTCCTACTTTTAAATCTTTAACAATATTTCTATAATTGAAAGATATCTTTTCTTGATTTCCCTTATCTTTAAGATCTTCTTCAACAATTCTAATAGTATTTCCTTCTACTAACTCAATGTAGTCACCATCAAATGTACACGTTCTTAAATCTGGTCCTTTTGTATCATATAAAATAGCAATATGTTTTCCCAATTCTTTATTTGCTCTTTTCACTAAATCTTCATCTAATTTTCTTTCTTCAATACTAGCATGTGAAAAATTAATTCTAGCAACATTCATTCCTGCTTCTACAACACCCTTAAAATTTTCCCAACTTTGTGTAGATGGTCCGATGCTACTAATAATCTTTGTTTTCTTCATTTTACTTCACTCCTTCTTTAAAAATTCATTACTAAGTATACTATAAATAATGATAATATGTCAATGTTTATATAATAATCATCTCAAAATTTTGTTACAGTTCAGCCAAGGAAATGAATTTTGTAGATAAATCCTTATAAAAAAAGTAAATTTGATGTTTTAGAAATATATCCATTAATTGAAAATATAAATTTTTTAACTATTTTTCGAGTTTTTTGATACTTTTTGAACTGGTTTTTTTCGAAAATAACATTTATTCCTTATTTTATCTAACTAAACTGTAATAAAATTTTAACTATAGTTTAGTCGAAAGAGGATAAAATACCTACGTACAATATTGAAAAAGTCATTAACAGATAAAACTAATCCTAAATTGAAGTAAGATGATATTCAATTTTTTCAAATTCCAAATTCCCCTAAAACTTTCTCACTTCTTTCAAAACATAATAAAAAACCACCTCTAAAATAAATCCAAAATTTAGAAGTGATTTTTGATGAACTTCAAATTGAAAATACTTTTTTTAAATTTGAAAGAGAATTAATTTTTATCTTTTCCAAATAATTGAAGTAGTCTTAAAAAGATATTGATAAAATCCAAATATAAATCAAAAGCTCCATAAATAGCCAACTGTTCACTGTCATAGCCTCTTTTGATAATTTTTTGAACATCATATGCAACATAAATAGTAAATATTGCTAAAACCAAAATACATAGAATAATATTTAAAGTATTATTCATCAAGAAAATATTGATTATCTCTAAAATAAGTGATGCAAATAGTGCAATAATCAAGTATAATCCATAATTGGATAAATCAAACTTATCACTTTTTCCTAACATAGCAAATAGAAAAAAAGTAAGAGCACTTGCTAAAAAAATCCAAATAATGCTAGTAATTTCATAGACAACAAAAATACTCGAAAACGTTAAACCAGTTAAAGCACTATATCCTAAATATAAAACCCTCGCTGTAGATTCGGACATTTTATGAATTCTAGCACCAAGATAGATTGCAATAATAAATTCTAAAAGTACAATAACTAAATAAGTAGAACCACTAAAAATAAAATTTAAAGCACTGATATTTGTACTAATTAAATAAGCGGTTAGAAAGGTTACAAAAAGCCCCAATCCAAACCATTTAAAAACTTTTGAGAGAAATTGATTTTCCATAAATATTCCTTCTTTCTTGATTTTTATTTTAAATTATTCATAACTACTAGTAATTCCATAATATTCTTCTAGCGATAAATATTCCCCTTTATTGTATAACTTTGTAGCTAAATCTTCTCCAACATAACGAAGGTGCCATGACTCATATTGATACCCTGTATATTTTTCCTTTCCCTTTGGAAAACGAATTGTAAATCCATAGCGATAAGCATTTTCATGAACCCATTTTCCTTCATCAGTATCAGCGAAAGTATCATCAATACTGTTCAAATCAAAACACAATCCTGTCTGATGTTCAGAATATCCAGGTCTAGATGAATAAGTATCAGCACCTATCACTCCACTAGTAGCAACATAATTATTATATAAATTCACCTGATACTTATATGAACGATAACCACTAGCAATATAAATATTTAATCCCAAAGCACTCGCATCGCTTTGCATTAATTTAAACTTCTCATAAGCTGTTTTATCAATACAATTATTGCATCGCTCACTAGTAATTTTTTGATAAGGATTTTCTGGTTGATAGTCCTCAGGTAGCTTATAAGTCTTATTAGCAATTACATGATTTTCAATCGTAGCAATTCTTCCCTTTATTGTTAGAGTATATCCCTTTTCAGTAAGATATTCTCCATCAGCAAGATTTTCAAATTCTATCGCATTCTTGGGAGCAGGTTCTAATTTTTTAGAAGTACTAGTAGCATTTTCTTTATTAATATTTTCCTCCTCTTCACTTCTCTTTCCTGCTAAATCATTACCAGATTGTCGGTTTGTTAATTTTGTTTTTTTCATTATTCCTATTCCTCCTAATATAAGAATAAGTACAAAAACCGAAATTAGAATAAAAATACATCTATCCTTTTTTAATTTTTTCTTTTTCTTTTTCACAAGTATCCTTCTTTCAATAGTATTTTCTATTTATTCTTGTACTAAAAGATTGTTTCCTGTCATCTCTGGTGGCACTACTTGATCCATTAAATTTAAAATAGTAATTGCAATATCTCCTAATTTTCCCTTTTTCAAACGAACATTCTTATCTAAAACAATAAAGGGAACAACATTAGTTGTATGTTGAGTGTTAACGCTTCCATCTTGATTTATCATAACTTCACAATTTCCATGATCAGCAGTAATAATCACCTCATATTCTTTCAAATTAATATGGTTAATGATTTTCTTCAAACAACTATCCAATGTTTCTACCGCCCTAATCGCAGCATCATAATTTCCAGTATGTCCTACCATATCACCATTGGCAAAATTTAGAATAATTAAATCTGGGTGATTTTCCCTAACTTCTTTAATTAAAGAATCCGTAATCTCATAAGCGCTCATCTCTGGCTTTAAATCATAAGTAGCGACCTTTGGAGAAGGAATTAATATTCGCTTTTCACCTTCTAATTGTTTTTCTACTCCCCCATCAAAGAAATAAGTAACGTGTGCATATTTTTCTGTTTCAGCAATACGAAGTTGCGTAAGTCCTAGCTTACTTACATGTTCTCCCAGTGTAGATACTAAATCATCCAAATGGTAAAGAGGTGTTGAAATGACTTCATCAGAAACTGGCATAAGTGTTGCTAGCTTAAGATTAGTTAATTCTTTTTTGGTAAAAGGATTAATCTTATCATTAGTAAGAAGACTAGCTAATTCTCTAACACGATCTGGTCTAAAATTAGCAAAAACAATTCCATCATTTTCATCAATTAATCCCTCAGTTAAAATTGTTGCAGGTTTAATAAATTCATCCGTAATATTTTGCATTTGATTTTCTTCCCAAGCCTCCCTAGCCGTTGCATAGTTTTTTGATGATCCTACAGTCATTGCATCATAAGCCAATTTTACTCGATCATAATTATTATCTCTATCCATAGCATAATACCTACCACTAATACTAGCAATTTTCCCAATACCAATTTCTTGGATTTTTTCTTCTAAAGCCCGAATGTATTTCTCTCCTGAATAAGGACTAGTATCTCTACCGTCAGTAAATATATGAAAATATACATCCTCCACCCCAGCTTCTTTAGCAGCATCTAAAATAGCATAAAAATGATTAATATGAGAGTGAATTCCTCCATCACTCAACAATCCCATAATATGCAACTTACTACCATTTTCTTTTACGTGATGAAAAATACTTTGAAGTACTTTATTCTCATGAAAAGAATTTTCCTTAATTTTAGCATTAATTAATCCTAATGGTTGATAAACAATTCTACCAGCCCCAATATTCATATGCCCTACTTCACTATTTCCCATTTGACCTGCAGGCAATCCTACAAATTCACCACTTGCCTCCAAAGTAGTATTTGGATATTCCTTCATTAATCTTTCAATAGTAGGTTTTTTTGCGTGATAAAAGGCATTCCCATGCTCCTCCTTACTTAACCCTACTCCATCTAAAATACATAATAATACTTTCTTCATCTTTATTCCTTCTTTCTAATTTTGTGGTATTGCTTGCCATTTTTGAGCCAAAACAAAAAAATGACCATCAACACCCATACTTTCACCACTTGTAGAATCTATTTGATAAATTATCTCTCCACATTCCATATCTCCTGTAACATCTCCTAAATTTACATTATTACAAGTATATGGACATTTACTAAAATCGGAACATATCCCAGATTTTGACGTTTGACAACCAGATAAAGAGAATTTCCCAGTGGATTCATTAAAAGAATACGACTGACAGATTCCTACCTTAATAGAAGAATCAGATTTAGTTCCAAGAGTAATTGTATAATCCTTACTAGGAGATTGAGCTATAATATATTTAACTTCCGTTATTGGAGTAAAATTAGTTACACACTCACTCATATCAGTTGTATTTGCAAATGTAAAACTATTATTTTTTTTATTAAAAATAACCATACCTCCAAGCTCTTTATTTTCCTCTAAAGTATCAAGATTATCCACATTAATGTAGCACTCATCAGCATCTTTGCTCGTTAAAAAATTATAAATAGAATTTTTATGATCAGTCACATAAAGTTCTGCTGCTGTTTCCAGTATTTTTTCTTTCGTTTTATTTTGTTTTACCTTTGTTCTTTCTAATGATGAAGAAATACTTGGTATTGCTATTCCCATAATCGCTGTTAAAATCACTAATGCTGCTAATAGTTCAATTAAAGTAAACCCCTTTTTATTTAATTTTTTACTCACCTCTATCACCTTACCTAATTTGTATTATAATTTATTTTAATAAAAAAAACAACTGTCTAAGAAAAAAAAGATAAATTTACTTCTTCAAATAAAATTTGAAGAAAAAGATTAAAATTTTTAAAAAAATTATCTTGAATTTATCTTTAATAATTAAAATAAATATGTTATACTCAAATAAAAATAAGAAAGGTAGAAGTTGATAAAAATGAAGAAAAATAATAATCAAATAAATAAAAAAGGATTTACTTTAGTAGAATTACTGGCGACCGTTGCTATTTTATGTTTAATACTAGGAATTACTGGTAGTTATGTTATTCAGACAATGAAACACTCTGATGAAACAGCAACCGTCCTTACAAAAAATAGTATTAAAAAAATGGCCAACACCTATATTGAAGAATATCCCGAGGATGTTGTTTGGAATGACATCTCTGGTGATACAAGTAAATATACTTGTATTTCCACCCAAAGCTTAATAAATAAAGGATATATTTCTTCTAAGGATAGCAAAATAGACACTAATAAGTACGTTTTAGCAATTAAAGATGCCAATCAAACCATCACTACTAGTGATTCAGATAACAAAAATTGGTGTAACTCCACAATTAATAATACCAATAAAATTGCAATTCCAACCGCTAAAAATTACTGTAGCAATAATACATATACTGGTGATAATGTTGCCTTAGTCAATGAGGTTTCAGATGCTGGATTTACTATCTCCCCTACTATAGCAACAAAAGCAGGAAATTATCAAATTGTTTTTAATCTTAAAGATGGATATGTTTGGCAAGATGACACTAGAGACGAAAAAAAAATAACTTGTTCCATCAAAAAAGCGACTCCTACTCTTCAAATTACAAGTAATTCAATGGGAGAAAGTGGAAAAAATTTAGAGGATACAACAATTACTATTCGATCTGACGTTGAAGGCACCATAGCTCTGAAAACATCCAATAAAGATGTTGCTAGTGCAAGTATTTCTGATTCTAACGAAAAAATTTTTGCTAATACAGATAAAAGTATTACCATCCAAAAATTTTCTAGTAAAAAATCAGCAACTTATATTACAATAACATTAACCCCAACTGATACTAATTATAATAAAACATCTGTAGTTTATACAATTGCAAATGTAAGCAAAAAAACAATTGATGTTCCAAAATGTAATGTTCTGTATTTTAACAATCAACAACAACTTTTAATTAAGGAAGACTCTACATATTATTTATACAATCATAAACAAAGAAATGTTGGCGAATATGAGGTAACGATTCAAGCAAAATATGGATATCAATTTAAAGATAGTACAACAAGAACAACACAAACTTGTGAAATAAAAGCACCAATTGTATTAGCAACTTATACCAATGCTACTTGTTCAAAAAAGCAAAAAAAAGTAAAATATTTAGAAACATACAATAAAACGTATTCCAAGCAAGATGAATATAAAGAAGAAAATCTTTGTTCTCCTACCAAGACTGGATATACATTTAATAAATGGACCACTACTGATGGTTCAACAATCAATAACAATTCAAAAGTTAATAAGTGGACTGATCACAATCTTGTAGCTAACTGGACAGCAAATACATATAGTGTGACATTAGATTTAAATGGTGGAAAAAATGAGAACAATACTTTAACAAACTACACCTTTACAGCAACTTATGACAAACCGTTTAGCGTTGTTGGTTATAAGCCAACAAAAATGGGATATGCATTTAAAGGATGGTACACTGCAAGAGATGGTGGAAGTAAAATCGAATCTGGTACTTGGAATTATACTAGTGATCAAATTTTTTACGCTCACTGGACAGCAAATAAATATAAAGTGACATTAGATTTAAATGGCGGTAAAAGTTTAACCCCAGCAACTAACCCACTAGAAGCAACTTATGACGAAGATTTTAGCGTTGATGGTTATAAGCCAACAAGAGAAGGATATACATTTGACGGGTGGTACACTGCAAGGGATGGCGGAAGTCAAGTCAAAGGGACTTGGAAATGGACAGATGATAGCTCTAAAACTTTTTATGCTCACTGGACAATAAATAAATATACAGTATCAATTAATGTAAATAACCCAAGCCTTGGAACTGTTAGTCCAACCGCTATAAATAATGTTCCTTATGGAACAAAATATTGGGTAAATGGAAGTACTCTATCTTTCTCTAATGGTACCAACATTACCGCTTCCAACCTAACAAAAGATTATTATAAGACGGCTTTTAGTTCATGGTCATCAACAAGTGGAGAGATTAAAGGTAATACCACTATAACAGCAAATTTTACAGAAACTGCATATAAATGTACTGTTACTTTCGCTCCTAATGGCGGCACATTCAATGATCGTTCATCAGAAGATGATAGGACAAAAGAGTTTGTTTATGGCGTTGAAACAACCAAAGGACTAAGAGGACCTGTTTCTTATCACAAGGCCAAAAGAGATGGTTATGAAGTTGTTGCTGGAGCGCAATGGATTGATAGGTCTGGAAAAACTTTTACCACCGGAAATAAATATTCAGCAGAACAACTATGTGAAAATTCTATAAACAGTTTAAAAACAGGTAATAGAAGAATAACCCTAAGAGTTAATTGGAAAGCAATTGATACAACAGCTACTTGTACAAATAAAACATCAAAGGGTAATGTATATCTTTGTGAAGGGGCTCCATGTGGACTATCAGGAAATTTTCAAAGTAACATAATAGACACAATTTCTCCAGGAACAAAGTTATGTTTATATCTCGAGAAAGAGATAGGAGACTGTAGTTGTGATTTAGGATACACTAGTATAAGCGGAAAGATGGTTAGGACTACATATAAGGGGCTAACGGGATACACTTGCTCTGGATGTTACGGATAAGATAAAAAGGAGGAATCATGAAAAAGAAAAGATTTATTTTAATTTCGCTCTTAAGCCTATTTATTTTAATACTATGTTTTGTCTGCTTTGTTGTTTTATACAATAATATAATTGGATTTTCTAATCATCATCAGAATGATGAAGAAAAAGAAACTAAATCAGATAAATACTATGTAGATTCTTTTGAATTTACCAATAAAAGAACAATTGATATTTGTAAGAAGAATCAAAAAGAAAATTGTCTTTACCTAACACGTGATCTTTTTGATATTAAAGAGAAAAAAAATATTACTGAAGTAAACAATTTTTTAAAAGAAAATAATGCTACTAATCAAGAATATTATAATAGATATTTACAATCCAATCTTTCAGATGAAGCTTGTCAATTGGTAAAAAACAATTTAAATCACCGTAGCTATCCTACTATCGAAAGTTTTTTATACCAAGATGATTCGGTTATTTCTATAGTTATCAATCGTACCATGACAGATGTATGTACCAAAGATTTTGAAAATCCGTGGCCTAGTAGTTATTTCTGGGATATCAAAAGAAATCGAGAAATAACAAATCAAGAATTCATGAAATTAATCAATGTTACAGAAGAAGAAGTATTAGATAGTATCGAAACATATGTTAGTAGTATTTCTGAAAATAATCAAATAGAGCTTGATATGAAAGACGTTTTACAAGAAAATGGCAATTATAAATATATTACATTCTACTTAAGTGATAAATCTTTATGGGTAGGATTTATGTTAAAAGATTTAAATGATAAATATGTTTTTTTAACCACAACTATTGAGAGCTAATTTCAGTATAATCAATTTGCTCTACTGTACACCCTCCCCTTTTCTATCTTGATATTCTTATAATATAAAAGTTCTGATACTGTCGTAAATTGATAGCCATCTTTTAGGAGTTCTGGAATAATTAATTCTAAACTATTCGCCGTGGCACTATAGATATCATGCATTAAAATAATATCACCATCGCTTATATCTTTCATTACTCTTTTATAAATATTTTTGGAACTATGATATTTCCAGTCTAATGTATCAATATTCCAAATAATAATTGGTCTATCAATTAAGGATTGAATTCTTTTATTATAAGTTCCATAGCTAGGCCTTACTAGGGTTGGATAATGATTAATAATATTAAAAATGGAATCATCTACTTTTTTGATTTCATTTTTTATTTCCTCATTTTTTAGTTTGGTTAGTAATTTATGACTAAACATATGATTTCCTATTTCCATATTTAAGTTATCCATTCTTTTAATAATTTTTTCGTTTCCTTTGATATTGGTACCAAGTATAAAGAAGGTTGCTTTAATATTATATTTTTCCAAAATATTTAGAATTTTAGAAGTATTATGGTTGGGACCATCATCAAAAGTTAAAGCAATCATAGGTTTATTTATATCAATCATTTTATTTTGAATATAATCATATTCTTTTTTTTCCTTAGATATAGAAGTATCTATCTTTACTTTATCTTCTTCTAAATTTACATTAATATTTTTACTCGTTTCTCTTACTAATATTCCATTCTCTTCATAAATGTAAAAAATAAGATTTAGACGATTACTTTCATTAATATAATCATAATCAATAAATAAATAGTCATTTTGTTTTTTAGTATAAGAATTTAAATAAGTTGTTATATAATTATCAATTTCTTTTTTATTAAAATAAGGATATTCAATATAAGTATTTTCATTAAGTAATATTTCTTTATTTAAAATTATCTCTCTTCTTTCATAAAAGTACATCAGCATTAAAATGAAAAGAGTTGATGTAAGAAGAAGAAAGATATTTTTTTTCATGTTATCACCTATTTAAGAATATTCGAATAAATTTCTACATATTAACAAAATTATTCGACAATTCTCCCATAATTTATTTGTATAATGAATTTAGTTGAAAGGAAGGTGATGTGTATCGAGATAAAGATTATTGGTTCTAATTGTTCAACTGGTAAAAGGTTGAAAAACATGATTGAGCGAGTTAGTAAGTCTATTCATAAAGATGTTTTGATTCGTGAATTAAATCATGCAAATGATAGAAAGAACTATAACGTTAGTATGATTCCGGCTTTAGTTATTGAGGATAAAATAATTAGTCAGGGAAAAGTACTAAGCGATAAAGAAATAAAAAAATTAATTGTAAGTAATGTTACAAACTAATAGACACCTCTAAATATTAGTTACTACTCCTAAAAAAACCAGTTAGGTTTCACTCCCCTAACTGGTTTTCTTTTATTTCACTTCTTGATTTAATTTTTCTAAAAACTCTTCTTCATTCCATATTTCTATTCCCAGATTTATGGCTTTATCATACTTACTTCCTGGATTGTCGCCGACAATTACAACGGATGTTTTTTTTGTCACCGAAGAAGTGGTTTTGCCTCCTTTATCTTCAATAAGACTACTGGCTTCATCTCTAGTAATTTTAGATAGTGTTCCAGTTAGAACAAAGGTTTTTCCTAAAAAGTTAGCGTCCTTTTCTTTTTCCTTAGAAAGATAAGTCATATTTAGATTGTGTTCTTTTAGTTCGGCAATTAATTTTTGATTTTCCTCATCACTAAAGTAAGCAATAATATTTTTAGCAATGATAGGTCCAATATCAGGAATAGCAGTTAATTCTTGGAAGCAAGCTTTTTGTAAGTTATCAAGAGTCTTAAAAATACTAGCTAGAATTTTAGCCGTTTTGCCTCCTACTTGTTTAATTCCTAAACCAAATAGTAATTTTTCTAGGCTGTTTTGTTTACTATTTTCGATATTTTGAAAGAGTTTATCAATTGATTTTTGTCCATACCCTTCTAATTGTTCTAATTCTTTTCTATGGTGATGTAGTAAATAAATATCACTTATTTTCTTGATGTAACCATAATTATATAAATCTTCCATAATAGAGTCCCCTAATCCCTCAATATTCATGGCTTCTTTACTGGCAAAATGGATTAGTCCTTCTACGTGTCTAGCAGGGCAATTTGGATTAGGGCAAAAATAATCGGCTTCGTCTTCCTGACGGATAAGTTTTGTGTTACAAATTGGACAATTTTCAATCATTTGAAAAGGAACTTCTTTTCCGGTTCTTCTCTCAATTAAAGGTTCTCCCACGGCTGGAATAACATCTCCAGCTTTATAGATAGAGACAATATCTCCGATTCGAATATCTTTGTTTCTGACGTTATCTTCATTATGGAGGGTTGCTCTTTTAATAGTTGATCCTTGCACGATAACAGGCTCTAAAATCGCATTAGGCGTAATTTGGCCAGTTCGTCCAACAGTAAATAAGATATCGATTAATCTTGTGTAAACTGTTTTAGCAGGAAATTTATAGGCAATACACCATCTTGGATATTTTGAAGTAGAACCTAGTTTTTTTTGGGTAATTAGGTCATTTACCTTGATAACAATCCCATCAATATCATAAGAAAGCGTTTCTCTTAAAGCTTCTTTTTCCTTAATAAAATTCATAATTCCTTTAATATCTTTTACTACCTTATTATTGGGATTCGTTCGAAAACCTAAACTCTCCATGAATTCTAGTGCTTCAGCGTGTGTTTTTATTCCATAATCTTCTGGATTGGGTAAGTGATAGATAAAACATTCTAGATTTCTTTTGGCAACTTCCTTGCTGTTTAATAATTTAATTGAGCCAGAAGCAGCGTTACGGCAATTTTGAAGAAGAGGTTTGTTTTCTTCTTCTCTTTGTTTATTAATTTCTTTCAAAGTATTTTTGCTCATATAAATTTCCCCACGTACTTCGATGGTGATCTCTTTTTTTAATTTAAGAGGTAGACTTTTGATGGTCTTAGCATTATTGGTAATATCATCTCCGGTAACCCCATTTCCTCTCGTAGCGGCTCTTACTAAAAGGCCATTCTCATAATAGGCTGATACAGATAAGCCATCAATTTTTAGTTCACAAACGTATTCTGGGTGATAACCTTCTTTTCTAATTCTTTCTTCAAAATTAATAATTTCTTCTTCATTAAAAACATCTTCAATAGAGAGCATAGGAATTCTATGATCGACTTTTTTAAATCCTTCTAAAACATCTCCCCCTACCCTTTGCGTCGGACTATCCTTTCTCTTTAAATTGGGATATTCCATTTCTAAACTAGTTAATTCCATTAAGTATTTATCAAATTCTTGGTCTGTTATAATAGAAGTATCTTTCATATAGTAATTATAATTAGCTTCATTCAAGAGTTCACTTAATTCATCAATTCTTTTTTTTGCATCCATTTTTCATTCTCCTTATAGATTTATTTTATCAAAAATTAAAAGTATTGGGGGAATAATTTACTATGAGAATACTTCCTTTTATTTTTCTTAGGGTAAGGAATATTTTTTAAGATTTGAAAGCATCCCAAATAAAATTATCAGCATATTCTTGATAGAGGTAATATTCTTGATAAGTATTAATAGTATATCCTAAGATAAGATATTTTTTTCTTAATTTAAGGATAAAATTATCTTTTAGAAGATTTAAATCTACAGCTAAAAAATCAAGATGAAATAGGTTGAATTTTAAGAAAAAATGAAGTGGAAAATAATTGGGAAGAAAACGATTTAATAAAAGACCTAAAGGATAGGTTTTATTTTCTTTCCTCAAAAGATATAAAGGAACGAGATAAAAACTCATCATTGCGTATGGATAAGGATAGTCTGATAATTCTTCTACTAATTTTTTTATTAGTATTTTTACTCTACTATCCCATTTAATTTCCAATAAAATAGGCACACTCCCTGAAATAAAAGTTAAAACATCTTTTAAATAAGGAATATCTGGATAATTTTTTAGATCTTTTTTGGTTAATTGACTTACTTTTTTATTGGTGTTGTATATTCTTTTTAGAGTATCATCGTGGTAAATAATTAATTGCTGATCCCTAGTCATTCTTACATCAAGTTCAACTGTATAATTTCTTTTGATGGCTTCTTTTATGGATAAGAGGGTATTTTCTTGATATTTTTCATGAACGCCACGGTGGGCAATTTTGTTTTTCTTTAAGAAAGAGACAGATTTCAAATTCATCACCACTATACTTTATTAAAAAAATGATAAAATATCAAAAAAGTATTGATTTTATCTTATAGCTATGATAAAATATTTATTGTCATGGCGGATGTGGTGAAGGGGTTAACACATTGGATTGTGGTTCCAACATGCGTGGGTTCGAGTCCCACCATCCGTCCCATTTTATTGACAATAAGAGTACTTTTGTACTCTTTTTTTATTGAAAATTTTTATCATCAATAACTGAAAAATAATTCATTTAAAAGCAAAAAAATAGTTACAACGTAACATGTAACTACTTTAAAAGCCTTTATAACATTTATAGACTTACCACTATATATACTTTGTATTCTCATAGTGATAATCTACTCTTTATTCAATTTTTAACAACTTGTTTTCCTCATTTTATTTTTAATTTTAACATTCAAAACAAAACATTATTTTTCTAAAACTCTTGTTCTCCTTAGCGTTGTACCCAAATTTTTCTCTTGAGAAAGTCCTTGATATTTTGTTGGATTTTTCTTTTTCTTCTTTTCAGAAACGATATTATATTCATTTAATTCCGTTTCTTTCATTTTATATTCATTAACAAAATTTCCCTTTTTCTGATTGCTTTTATAATCAAGAATATCTTTCAGCTTAAAAACTGCATAAGTTCCAGGTGCTGCAAAGATAAACACCCCAATAGCACTCATCCACTCTCCTCCAACAACACTCATAGAAACAAAGGATAGAACTATACCAATAGCAGAGAGTAATGTTGATACCCCCCAGTCGACAGTTGTATTTTTTAAATCAATATTTTTAGGAAAATTTTTCGACTTATTCTCAAGATACTTTGTGTAATTAGCTTGTAACCATTCTTTTACGTCTTGATAGTAATTATTTGTTAATTTCTTAATTTGTCTTTTTGGTACTATCTGGGGTTGTTTTTCTAAACCTTTTACATCATATTCATATCTATAATAAAGTTCTATTTCATCCTCATCATTTAGCTCTGCGACAATTCTACTAATAGATCCAGCTTTACCATAAAATGACAACTGGTGTATGATCTTTTTCATAAAATCCCCCCTTATTGGGCTTATTATAATACAGAAATTACAAAAAAGCAAATTAATTAACTTGTTATTAATTAATTCGCTTTTTAGCCACTTTTTAATGCTTTTTGCAAAATTTTTCTTTTCTGTTGAATAGAAAAACGATAACGATAATGATTTTTAGGAATATTTGAATAAAAAGCATTCATTTTTTCTAAGTCTCGTTTTAGTTTTTGTCGAAAAAGGGGTGAATTTTCTTTTTGTAAACAAGGCCCTAGATATAACTGCTTTTTCGTATAAAAACGATATCCCCTCCCAAAAACAATAATCGTATAAATGATATTAGCATCCATTACAAGAATTTCTTTTTTAATATAATAGCCTAAACTAGTTACCTTTTTTCTTAAAAAATCTAGATCATTATTGCTTTGGATGATCAGGGTGCTAATATTTTTTAGTTTTTGATAACCTTGATTTAAGATTCCTACAATGGTATGTGCACCCATGCCAGAGATAATTACGGTTGTATTTTTTTGGGGGATGATGTTTTCTAAGCCATTACTTTGAATTGGCTCTATTTTTTCTTCTAAGTGGTATTTCTTTATGTTTTTTTTAGCATTGTTTAAGGCATTTTCATTAATATCGCTAGCAATAATCTGAGCGTTTTGATATTTTTTCGCAAGAGCAATAGCTAAAAGTCCATGGTCACAGCCAATATCAATATAGTTTTCATTTTCTTCGATTAAATTGGCAAGACACTGTAATCGTTTGGATAATTTAGTCATTTAAGAAATCCTTTAGTTTTCTACTTCTTGATGGATGTCTTAATTTTCGTAAAGCTTTGGCCTCAATTTGTCTGATTCTCTCTCTAGTTACACCAAACATTTGCCCTACTTCTTCTAGGGTTTTGCATGAGCCATCATCAAGACCAAAACGTAATCTTAAGACTTGTTCTTCTCTTTCTGTTAGCGTTAATAAAACATCGCTAATTTCGTCTTTTAATAGTTCATGAATGGTATATTCTTCAGGAGACATACTTCTTTCGTCTTTAACGAAATCTCCTAAGTGAGAATCATCTTCTTCTCCAATTGGTGTTTCTAAGGAAACTGGATCTTGAGCAATTTTAATTACTTCTCTAATTTTTTCAACAGGCATTCCCATTTTCTTAGCAAGTTCCTCATCGGTTGGTTCACGATTTAATTCTAGAGTTAATTGTCTTTGATATCTAGATAGTTTATTAATTGTTTCTACCATATGAACGGGAACACGAATGGTTCTAGCCTGATCAGCAATAGCTCTAGTAATGGCTTGTCTGATCCACCAAGTGGCATAGGTTGAGAATTTATATCCTTTATTCGCATCAAATTTCTCAACGGCTTTCATTAGCCCGATATTTCCTTCTTGAATTAAATCAAGGAAAAGCATTCCTCGACCAACGTATCTTTTTGCAATACTAACGACTAGACGAAGGTTTGATTCAGCTAAGATGTTTTTTGCCTCTTCGTCTCCTGCAGCAATTCGTTCAGATAATTTGGTTTCTTCTTCTAGGGATAATAAGCTAATTCTTCCGATTTCTTTTAAATACATCCGAACAGGATCATTGATGGATAAATCTTTAGCAATGGTGTTATCTTTTAGGATATCTTCAATATCTCCTCCAACATCTTCATCTGAGTCATTTCCTACTTCTGATTCGTCGTTTACGATTTCAATTCCTGCTTCAATTAGGGAATTATATAAATCATCTAGGGAATCACTATCTAAATCTAGTCCTTTTAGGCCATTAGCTAGTTCTTCATAAGTAATAAATCCTTTAGTTTTTCCTTTTTTAATTAATTCTTCTTTTCTTTGTTCAAATGTTTTGATTTCTTCAATCATTATTCTTCACTCCTCTTATTTTCATCATCTCGGCAATGATGGAAACTTGTTTCATAGGGTCGGTTTCTTTTTTTAGGTCTTCATTTAATTTGTCGATGATATTTTTTTTATAATAATAATTAATACATTTTATATAGTCTTCAATTTCTTCCTTGGTATACGTACTTTTTAAATTTAGAGTAAAAATATCTTGAAATGTATCAGCGACGTTTGTTTCGGTTTCTAAATACGTGATAAAATCAGCGACAATGAGTTGTCCATATTTGTGATAATAAGCAATAATTTCATTAAATAGTCTTCTTTTTTTATCATCTAGTATCATTGAAACGGTATCTTCTGCTTTTAAAACGACATCAGGGGACTTAGTCATATAGTATAACAAATTATCGGTCGCTTGTCTATATTGTGTATTATTTTTCCTCCTTATTTCTTTTTGAATGGGAGGGACAATACTTATTTTGCTTTTTTTCTTGTATTCTAAATAGCGGCTATTTAAGGTACTATACTCCATATTAAAACGGGTTGCTAATTTTTTTAAAGTTAATTCCACTAAAATTTCATCTTTTTCTTTTAATAGTTCATGAATGATCTGATTGAGATAAATACTCGTTTCTTTAGTGTCATTTAGATTTTTTTCTTGGCTTAGAATGTTCATTTTGAAATCAATGACATTCATTGGATTTTTTATTTTTTCTAAAAAAGCAGCTGCTCCTCTTTTGATAATGAATTCATCGGGATCTTTTTCTTCTAGACGGATGATCTTTGTATCAACCATAGCTTCTTCTAATAAAGGAATCGCATGGATTGTTGCTAATTCTCCAGCCTTATCTCCATCAAAGCATAGGATAATATGGTTGGTGATTTTTTTTAAAATTTGGATATGATTTTTGGTAAGAGAGGTTCCCATTGGCGCAACACAGTTATTGACTCCGATGGTGGACGCTCTAATGACATCAAAATATCCTTCCATGATGATGATGCTATCTTCTTTATTTAATTTACTATGGGCTCTATGATAATTGTATAAAATGTTTCCTTTATCAAAAATTTTAGTTGCTTTGGTATTGATGTATTTGCTACTATCCTTAGTTTGATAAATTCTTCCCCCAAATCCGATTGGGTTTCCATATAAATCATGAATAGGAATCATGATTCTATCGTTAAAGATATCTTTTTGTTCTGTATTTGTTAATCCCAAGTCAATTAAAGTGTTTAAGTCATACTGATTTAAAAGAAATGGAGTTAGTGGTTGTTTCGAGATGGAAAGTCCTATTTCAAATTTTTTAATGGCCTCACGGTCAATTTTTCTGTCTTCTAGATATTTAATAGCGTTTTCTCCTAAAATACTATTGATGTTATTCTGATAGTACTTAATTGACAAAGACATGATTTCATAATATTTTGTATTTTTATTTTCTACTCTCTCTGTATTGACTTGGTAGCCATCTTCACTTGCAAGTAATTGAATCGCTTGTCCATATGTGATATTTTCCATACCAGCTATAAAATTAAAGATATTGCCTGCTTTTTTACAGGCGAAGCACTGAAACATATCTAGTCTTGTTGAAACAGACATTGAGGCGTTGTTATCCGCATGAAAGGGACAGAGCCCCCAATAATCCTCCCCTCTTTTTGTTAAAGGGATATATCTTTCGACAATTTCTTTAATGGGATGTTTTCTTCTGATTGCTTGAACGGTAGCTTCATCAATATGTGCCATGACATCACCCTCTAATATTAATATTCTACATAAGTTTGTAATTTCCTTTTTTTCTTCTTTATTTTTTTAAAAAAGTTTTTTATTTGACACTTTTTTGACATTTTTTTAAAGGAAAAATGCTGAATCAGTATTTTACTGAATAAACATACAGTCTCCAAAAGAAAAGAATTGATATTTCTTGGAAACTGCTTCCTTATAGGCATTTAAGATGATTTCTTTGGAACTAAAGGCCGCTACTAACATGATTAGGGTGGATTTTGGAAGATGGAAGTTAGTAATTAGAGCATCGATGGCTTCGTATTTGAATCCAGGATAAATAAAGATGTTTGTCCAACCGGAACATTCTTCAAAGTGGTGATATTTTTTCATAATAGTTTCTAATGTTCTGGTAGTGGTAGTACCAACGGCAATAATTCTTCTTCCTTCTTCTTTGGCTTTATTTAGTTGATTAGCTACTTCCTTTTCCATGCTATAAAATTCACTGTGCATAGTGTGTTTGGTTACGTCCTCGACATTAACAGGACGAAAAGTTCCTAATCCAACGTGTAAGGTAATATAACAAATATTTACTCCCTTATTAGCAAGAGTTTGTAAGAGCTCTTTTGTAAAATGTAAGCCAGCAGTTGGGGCTGCAGCACTACCGATATTTTTGGCATAAACGGTTTGGTAGCGTTCTTTATCTTCTAATTGTTCTTTGATGTATGGAGGAAGTGGCATAGTTCCTAGTTGATCTAATATTTCATAAAATAGTCCATCATAAGTAAATTCGATTTCACGGATTCCTTCTTCCTTAGTAGTTATACATTCTGCTTTTAACAAACCATTACCAAAATTTAATTTTGTCCCTACTTTTACTCTTTTTGCAGGTTTTACTAAACATTGCCAGATATCTTTTTCTTGATTTTTTAACAGTAATATCTCGACATGAGCATTGGTTTCTTCCTTTATTCCAAATAGTCTTGCGGGTAATACTTTGGTATCATTTAAAACAAGAGTATCCCCCTCTTTTAAATAATCAGTAATATCAGAAAATATTTTATCCCAAGTTTCCCCTGTTTTTCTATCTAAAACCATCATTTTGCATTTATCCCTTTTTTGGCTTGGGTGTTGTGCGATTAATTCTTCTGGTAAATTATAATCAAAATCGTCTGTTTTCATTTTTAACACTCCCTTTTTTTCGTACTTTAGTATTATAACACAAGAAAAAAGAAAAAGAGACAAAAATGTTTCTTTATTTTTTGTTTTCTTTTTCGATATCTTCTAATTTAACACTAACAAGTTTACTAACCCCGGATTCTTGCATCGTAATTCCATATAAGGTATTAGCAAACTCCATTGTTTTTTTCTTATGGGTAATTAGAATGAATTGGGTTTTGTTACGGTATTCATCTAAATAGCGACCAAAACTCTCAACATTAGCGTCATCTAGAGCAGCTTCTACCTCATCTAGTAAACAAAAAGGAACTGGCCTTACATTTAGTATTGCAAATAATAGAGAAATAGCAGTAAATGTTTTTTCGCCCCCACTTAGAAGAGTAATATTTTTTAAGTTTTTCCCCGAAGGAATGGCCTCTATTTCAATTCCTGTTTCTAATAAGTTATCAGGATCAGTCAGTCTTAATTCAGCACTTCCTCCCCGAAACATTTGATGAAAGACTTTTTTAAATTCAAGACGGATGCTTTCAAAAGTTTTCAAAAACTTCTCTTTCATGATGTCATCCATTTCTTTCATGATTTCTAAAAGCGTACTTTCTGCATTTTTTAAGTCTTGTCTTTGACTATTTAAAAATTCATATCTTTCTTTTAGTTGTTTGTATTCTTCGATTGCCTCAACATTAACATAACCTAGTGACTTAATTTCATTTTTTAAGTCTCTTACTTTTTCCCGAGCGATATTTTCTGGTATTTCTAGTTTGTAATTATTAATAGCGGATTCATAGGTAAGATTATATTCTTCTCCTAAGGAAATTAATAAATTATCTAGTTTAATATCCATAGTATTTCTCTTAATTTCTAATTCTTTTAAGACTTTTTCTTTTTGACTAATATTAGCATTATCTTGTTTGGATAAGGCTTCTATTTCATTGATATGTTCTTCAATATTTTTCTTTTTACTGGTCAAAAGATTAATTTCTTTTTCAATATTATCATGAGAAGCAATAGCACTATAATACATATTTAGCATTCTCTCTAACTCTTGGTCGCTACTATTTTCTTGGATGGCGGTGCTATTTTTAATCTCTAATTCTAAGGAGGCAATGAATTCTTGTTGCTCGATTAATTTTTTCTTTTTTTCATTAATCACTTCTTCACTAGCTTTGGTGTTGGTTGTTTTTTCTAGTACTTCTTGATTCAAAATATCTATTTTTTTATTTTGAGTAGTAAGTAAATCTTCTAGTTCTTTTCTTTTTTCTTTTTTGCTTTCTTGCTCTAAAAGACTATTTTCTAAATCATATTTTTCTTTGATAATATTATTTTTATTTTGAATACTTCCTCCAGTTATCGAACCCCCAACATTAATGACTTGTCCATCTAAAGTGACAATTTTATAGCGATTAAAAATACTTTTACTGATATCTGCTGCAGTATCAATATTTTCACAAATAATAATATTTCCCAAAAGATTTGTGATAATATTTTGATATATTTCTTGATATTCTACTAAATTAGAAGCAAGATCAATAAAACCAGGAGCATTTTTTAACTTTTCTAAAGTTTGACTATCAATGGTTCTTGGCTTAATGGTATCAAGTGGAAGAAAAGTTGCCCGACCTAAGTTATTTTCTTTTAAATAAGTTACCATCTGCTTAGCATCATGAGTAGTATCCACTACCAAATAATTAATACTAGCAGATAGGGCTGTGGTAATCGCTGTAGTATAAAGATTATCCATAGTAATTAAAGAACCAACGATATGATGAACACCAACAAGACGTTTATTATTCAAAATACTTTTTACAGAATGAGGAAGGGAACTACTTTTTTCTAAAGAATCACGCAAATAATTGATTTTATATTCTAAGTTGCTGATCTCTTGGTGGTTTTTTTCTAGCATACTAGTTAGTTTATTTTTGTATTCTAATTCTACTTGTAGTTTTTGACTTGTGTCTTTTAGTTTAGTAACCTCCTCAGTTAATTTAGCCTGTTCTGTAAAAATAGAATTATTTTGTTCATTTAATGTATTCTTCGCTTTTAAAAGTTGTTCTTTTTGACGAATTAAGTTTTCTTCTTCTTTGGATTTATCTGTAGCACTATATTGTTCTTTCATCTTGAAAAGCCGAATATCTGCATTAATTTTTTCAATACTTTTAGTCAGTTCTATCAAAGTATTTTGTTCTTCTCTTAACCTTTCTTCTAATTTCTTTTGTTCATCTTTCTTTTCTAAAAGCTCAACGTCATAAGTAGAATGTGTACTAGATAGTTTGACTACTTCATCTTTTAGATTGTCAATTTTTTCAACAAGGATTTTTTCTTCGTGGGTTAGTTTAGTAATGTCAGAGGCAATTAAAGAAATGTTTAAATTAGATAGAACATCTTTTACTTCCAGGTATTTAGTAGCATCCCTACTCTGACGCTCTAGAGGAGTAAGATTGTTTTCTAATTCATTAATAATATCATTTACCCGATTTAAGTTTAAGTTGGTTCTTTCCAATTTTTTAACCGCTTCTTCTTTTCTTTTTTTATATTTCATCACCCCAGCAGCACTTTCAAAGACCCCTCTTCTATCGGCTGGTTTTGTAGATAAGATTTCGTCGATTTTTCCTTGAGAAATAATATTGAAACTTTCTTTATCAGCACCAGTATCAGTTAAAAGATTAGTAATATCTTTTAATCGACATTTCTCATTGTTTAAATAATATTCATTTTCGCCACTACGATAGATAACCCTTTTTACAGATACTTCTGTATATTGAATAGGAAGATAGAAATCAGTATTATCAAAGATTAAAGTTACAGAGGCACTATTTAATGGTTTCCTACTTTTACTACCTGAGAAAATAATATCCGTCGCCGTCTCCCCTCTTAATGATTTCATCGATTGTTCTCCCAGCACCCATCTTACCGCATCAACAACATTGGATTTCCCACTTCCATTTGGCCCCACAATTCCATTGATGTTTTTTTCAAAATTAATTTCTATTTTATCGGCAAAGGATTTAAAGCCGTATGCTTTTATTGTTTTTAAATACATCTTTATCACTCTCTTACATCTTGTTTTAGTATAGCTTATTTTTGTTGGTTTTACAAGCTAGTTATCTTTTTGTAAATTCTAAATTTTTAGTCCCCAGAGTAAGAAAAGTTCATCATTTTAACCAGATGAACTTGCCTTACTTTATTTGAATAGATTTTTTATATTTATAGGTATAACCAAAGTTATCTTTTACTACAATTGTCACAGATTGAGTTCCAGTTTCAAATTTTGTCGTATCATATATTTTTACTACTGAACACCCCGCTAGACCACTACAAGTAATTTGTGAGCTTGCTAATTGAGTTCCTTTTGTTATGGATGATGGCACCGTTACAGTTGGCACCACTGGAGTTGCTTTCGCATAGCCATTACCAGAATTTCCCGTCATAGTACTTGTGCCTGACCATGTGGGCATGCTTTGATTTCCAGCCTTCATTGTAGCATTAATAAACTTTCTTCCCGAATAATGATAAGAGCAGGAAGTTGTTGATGTTCCGTTCGAACAACCCGATTTTGGCGTAGTACTGCTAGCAGAAGTAATAGCAACACAACCAGTATAGCCAGAAATATAAGAAGATCCACCAGAAGCACCGCCAACAACTGAACTTGCTAAAACACCACCGGAAGCACCGCCATAATAACCTCCACCTCCACCAGCAGAATAAAAATAAGATGCAGATGCCGACGAACCATAATATCCACCATAACCAAAACTTCCATTAGTACCAGTTGCACCACTAGAAGTAGGAATTTGTCCTCCAGCAGTTTGCGTTGCCCCAGAGGCAGGAGTATATGTTGTTGTATTAGAACTATTTGCTCGTTGGTACGTTCCAACACCTCCCGTTAAGGCTCCACCAACCCCGCCGGTCATTGTCTTGCTTAAATATGTACTACCTCCACCTCCGCCAGCAGCAACCATAATTCTTGAAGCCAATGATGAAGTGGTATTCCAAGTTCCGGAAGTTAATCTAAAATCGGTAGCGCCTCCCCCGTTAGCATTATAATTTCCCGTCTCAGAAGTAGAATAACCACCGTGACCACCACCGTTAAAACAATTGGCAGCTTTGTATCCATTATAATATTCTCCAACATAAACATAAAGATTAGCAGATTTTAATAAATCAATAATCCCAGAAGTATAAGCGCCTTTGCCACCTACGCCACCATTGGTACTTCCACCTTGAGCTCCCCAAGCTTCTAATTGATAAGCTCCTGCATGATCCGGAGTAAAGGTTTGATAAGAACCCGTATAGGAAAAAGTTTTAGCAGCAGTAGTAAAAGTAATACTCGTATTTAAACTATAAACATATTTAGAATTGGTATCATCATAATAATAATCAGCTTCGTACAATGTCCCAGAAATTAATTTCTTCCCATCTAAATACTCAATAGCACTAGTGCTACTAGATGATGTCGCAACCCCAATATTAATTGTAATTGGAGATGATGTTGCATTTTTAACCATAATTACTGCTGTTTTATTAGAAGATGCACTAATACTACCACTAGTTGAAACAGCACTATCACTACTTTTAGCAATAGTAATGTTACTAGAAATAGTATCCGGAGAAACCATTTGGTACCATATTCCATAATAAGCTGTTGCAGTACTTTGATTATTAATATTTACATTAAATACTTCATAAGAATTTGCCGCAACAGAAACCTCTTCGTACTCCTCTAATTTACTAAGTTTAACATCAAAAGACAGATTTAAACTCACAATATCATTGGCTGTTTCATTTTCACTAGCAAATTTAGCATAAGTATTTTTTAAAACAAAACCAGATAGCGTAATTACTATTAATAATAATAGATACATCCCTTTTCGATTGAAATGGTATTTTTTTTCATGAAAAGACATCATATTCCTCCTAACTAACCCCTACTTTATTATTCTAACTCTATTTTACTATAATTTTTTTAAAAAGAAAAGAACCTTATGACAATCCAGTGAAAAAATGGTATCAAAAAGTTCTATAACCTCTTCATTTAAAAGCTAATTTTTTGCTTAACTATATTTTCCCTTCTTTTGAAAAGTAAAATTTTTCGGTTGCATCGTTTTAATATAATTGTAAGCATTTGTATATTCACTCTCTGCTCGACTATCATAAGGAAGACAAGCAGAAATAATAGCATTTTCATGTGTAATACCAATGAACCAATCTTTTGATCCAATAATATAAACAAAATCTTTTACCTCTAGTGGAACATAATACTCCACATCAATCTTTTCGCTACTATTTTCAAGTTTTGTATAGTAGATATCATTAATTGTTAAATTGAATCTTTCTTGATCCGTTTCTTCTGACGGAGTAAAAATATAAGGTTGTTTTCTTGGAAAAAGAAATCTTGTTGAATTCAAATAATACTTATCTTTTGTTTTTCTATCTTTTTTAGAAAGAATATAATTCATCACATCTTTTTTCATATAATCACTATAACAAGTTGTTCCTAATGGAATAAACTCCTTAAAAACTAAAGACTCAAAATTCATCTTTTTCATCAACTCTTGGTGATGAACATCTGTGATGGTAATCATTTCGATATCGCAATCCCCACGCTGAATAATTTGGCAACCAACTTCCTTTAATAGAACTATCACTCTAATAAATAAAGATTCATCTGTAATGGTTGGATCAATACTATTGATATTTAGCATATTTCCATTTACAGTTGCTGGTAAAACATACCGCGTATCTTCTGTCTTAATATAAAATGCCATACCACATGGATCAGTAATACAAAATCTAAGAAAATCCTCTCCCTTTCCTCCTACTTTAAAACAAGAACCACTATTAATCCCATCTACTACTTCTGGAAAAGTAAGTTGATATCTAAGACCTTCAAATTCTCCCGAAAGAAAAGGAATAGCACTTTGAATTCGTTTTTTTCCTTCTTTGTGTAATGCTAAAGTTCTTCTTAAAACTTCTTCTGGTGGTTCAGTACAATATTTTCTAGAATTTAATATCTTAGATAAGGCATCTAAACTAATCCCTGTTTCATTAGGTTTTAATTGATACAAAAGTACTTTTGAAATATCAATAATATCCAAAATAGAATAGATGGAAAGATGTTTATTTTCTTGCTGTTTTTTTAATATTTCCTCTACAATTTCTGAATAATGATTCAAAATAGTGGGCAATTCTTCATTTAACCCTAATGCTTCCTTATTTAAAACCATTCGCAAAAGACAGTCATTATCTCTTTTAGAATTTCCTAATAAAAATTGAACAAAATGAGCATCAGGAACAATTTTACCCTGTTTCCCAATAACATAAGGTAAATCAATATCAGAGAATAGAAAATAAATATCTTTGATTCCAATCGGCTCTTTCCTCTTCGTCATCTGATAATGTTTCATATATTTTAAAACATCTTTTTTCAAATAATATTCTTCTCTTTCTTGAATAACTTGCGTAATGAGATTAGTCGCTTGTTCAAATTGAACTTCTTGTGGATAAATTTCTTTAATTTTTCGCAAATTATTCATAAATGGAATAGCATTCTGCTTTAAATCATCTCCACAAAATTTCTCAAAGAAAGAAATATCATTTTTCTCTAGAGCATGATACAATTGATACTCTATTCCATGATAATAGTATTTATCTTGATTTTCTAAGCGATATTGTCTTCGCAAATCCTTAGCTAGAGCATAACTAGCCCTTTTCTCAGACGCAGATGTAGCATAAGTAAAATAATCTTCTAATACCTTTTTACTACTATCATACCCTAATGCCATATACATCTTAACTACGCCAACAAACAACTCCTCAACGGAAAAATCCCCCTCTTTACGTTTAGCGATTTCTATTAAAGATACAATATGCCTTCTAGATACTTCTTGGAGATAAGTTTTAGACAGTTCCTTCCCAGAAATAATGATGATATCCGTATCAGTATTTTTTAAAGAAAGTAACACTTGAAATTTTGCATAAATTAATAATTCCCACTCATTTTGAATTTTTAATAAAGAAAGAGGAGAAAATTGATAATTAGCGATACTATTTTCTAACATTCCCGAAAGATAAGAATTAAGATGATATTTAGATTGAACTTCCATAAAAACATCAATTTCTATACTTTCATTCAAATTTTGATGTTCTAAATATTGGTAAAAGTTAGAAAGAGGTAGTTTCTGTAAATATTTCTTTACTTTTTCCTGGGCTATTTTTGAAGCCTTCAAATAATCACTTGCAAAAATATACTCCCTAATCTCATCATCTACAAGTTCCAAAATCTCTTTTTTCATACGGTTAGGCGGAAGAGAAATAATTTTTTCAAAGAGAAAGAAATCCCTTAACATTTCTTTCTTTTTTTCATTATCTACACTTAAGAAAATAACATTTAACTCCTCAGAAGAAATTTGATCAAACGCCTGATCCTCTAGCATTTTTGTAAATTGTTTCGCATCAATTCGTTGAAACTGTTGTCTAATTTTTAAAATATTGTTATTCATACAACTCACTCCTTTTCTAGGTATTATAAACGAACTAGACTTATTTTTCAAGAGTAGTAGTAGCAGAAGTATCCAAAATATTTTTTAAATGATTAGCAACCTCAAGAGGGAGAATTTCAGCTAAAGATTGAACACTAGCTTCCCTCATGTTCGCTATAGTATGATATTTCTTTAATAATTTATTTTTTCTCACTTCCCCTATTCCATCAATATTATCTAAAATACTGACTAAAGAACCCTTACTTCTAATCTGTCGATGATAATTAATGGTAAAGTTATGCACCTCATCCTGCATTTTGGTTAAAAGTAAGAAAAGACTACTTTTCTTATCAATAGGAATAAAACAAACTGGATTTCCACCAAGTAATTCCGAAGTATTATGCTGCTCATTTTTCTTTAACCCCGCAACAGGAATATCTAAATTTAATTCCCTTAATACTTCACGAGCTACGTTTAATTGTCCCAAACCACCATCAACAATAATTAAATCAGGTCTTGCAAGTTTATCTTTCAAAACCCGAAAATACCTTCGATAAATTACTTCTCGCATTGTACCATAATCATCATTCACATCCTTCATGATTTTAAATTTTCGATACTCATTTTTAGCAGGAACACCATCAATAAATACAACCATTCCTGAGACATTAAAATTCCCAAACAAGTTAGAATTATCAAACAACTCAATTCTACTTATTCTCTCTATCTTCAAAAGATGCGCTAAATCTGTAAGAGCACCTTGTGTTTTTTCTTCATTTCTCTCAACTAAAGTTAATTGCTCGTTTAAATAATTTTTAGCGTTCTCAATCGCTAAATCTAGCATTTGTTTCTTCTTTCCCTTTTGAGGAGTAATAAATTTTAACTGAAAAGCCTGCGTTAAAATATCTTTTTCAACAATAGAAGGAACAATTACTTCATGAGGTTTTACTTTATGTTTATCATAAAATTTAGAAATATAAGTCATTAATTCTTCTTCAACAGTATCAATCATTGGATAAAGACTACTTTGATGATCCAATAACTTACCCCCTCTTATCAATAAAAGATGAACAGATAAATAGCCATTTTTGGTATAATAACCAATAATATCTCGATTATAATTATCATCTAATTCTACTTTTTGCTTTTCTAAAGTAATAGAAATATAATCTAAAAGTTCCTTATATTCTTTAGCCTTTTCAAATTGTAACTTATTTGCTGATTCTTCCATTTTCTGCTTTAATTTATCAGTAATAATCTTATGATTACCATTTAAAAAAGAAATAATCTCATTCTTCATTTGAACCATAACTTTTTCACTGATATCATTTTCACAATAACCTAAACATTCTCCAATATGATAGTATAAACATACCTTCTTAGGATACGTCCTACACTTTCTTAAAGGATAAAGCCGATTGATCATATCAACAACTTTCCTAGCCGCTGTTACATTAGGAAATGGCCCAAATAACTTTTTATCCTTTGTTTTTTTTATATTTGGATTTCTCACCACAGAAAGTCGAAATATTTTTTCATTCGTAATTTCAATATAAGGATAAGTCTTATCATCTCTTAGAAGAATATTGTATTTAGGATCATACTTTTTAATGAGATTGATCTCCAAAAGAAGTGCCTCTAAATTAGAAGAAGTCAGAATATACTCAAAATCAACAATATCCCTTACTAACATAGCCGTCTTCCCCGTATGACTAGATTTAAAATAAGAAGTCAAACGATTTTTTAAATTTTTAGATTTTCCTACGTAAATAATAATTCCATTTTTATCTTTCATCAAATAACAACCCGGATGATGAGGAACAAGCCTTAATTTTTCATCAATCATTAGTTTCTCTCCAAATTTCATACCACGATTTTAATTTTGATAAACCAACACCACTGATATTTTTAATCACATCCCAAGTAAGAGAAAAACTCTTTTTCATTTCTTTTAAATCCTCTTTAGCCGTTTGACATACCTCGGCATTATCTTTACAAACACGAGTTGTAATTTCTAAATAAGTAGTAATGGTTTTTTCTTTAGCCTTACTATATATTCTAGTGGAAGTATCTTTAATCTCCTCTTTATAGCCAGGAAATTTTGTCTCAATTTTAGAATCAATAGCATAAAATAATTTTAAAACCTTTAATTTAGCAGAATCCGATAATTCCTCAAAAGTTCTTCCATGAATAGTTCCTTGATAAAAGAGAAAATCAACAACTTTAACAAACCCTTCTTTTATGGTAGGAGTAATTTTAGAATTTATCTCCACCTCTTGATTAACATTTTCTAGATAAGCAACTACATTAGCATCCAAAGACGAATTTTGACTATTTTGATTGCTTTCATTTCCCCCAGATTCCTCCCCCGAAGTATTTTTTGTTGTATCTGAATGTGTACTAGATATAGTATCATTAGTACTATCAGTGGTATTATTATAATCATTATCTTCAATGGTAAGAAAAATATTTTCATTTAACTTTTTTAAATCACTTACCTTTCCTTCAATTGGCGTTGTTTTCTTCTGATTGCTGATGTCAAACGAAATTTGATCACCAAGTTCATATTTTTGATTAGTACTGATTTTATACTCCTGATCGTCCGAAGTAGTCGCTAAAATATAGTGATTTCCTAAATAAGAAACTGTTGCATAAACGGTAGACTTGGTATGATTAGTTTTTAATAAAAGTACTGATAAAATGATAACTAATATAGATAGCAAAATAATGATAAAAAGATAAAAGTTACGCTTTTTCATTTTCCTCTTTCCTTCCTTCTGTTTTATCTATTATACCATGTATTGATTTAGATAGTACAATTTTTTTAATGATTTGAAATTGTACTTTTTTTCATTTTAAAGAAAAAAGTATATTCTAAAGAGAACATACCAGCATAGCCAATCTTTCTAAATTTTTTTGAATTAAACACAACCCTTTTTAATCATTTCTATGCATTTTGGAATGAATCTTATTCAATACTTTTTTATATTCCCCATGATATTGTTTTGGAATAGATTGTTCTATATCGAAACAATTATCCCCATCCCCAATAAGCATTAACAATAATAAATCAAAATTTTTTATACTAGGCTCTGAAGACAAAATTTCTTCTAACCGATCATATTTATACATAGCAGATTTTCTTTTTGATTTATCATACATTTCTTTATAATATTTGATTTTTAAACTCAAAATCATTGCTTTATAATTTTGATTTAACACATCATTTAGTGTTTTAGCTTTATCTTTATTTTTATTTTTTATAACTTTCTTCTTTTTTTGCTCTCCTATTTTACTAGAAGTTACTTTTATTACTTTTTTAGGTTTTTTAGAAATATCAACAACATTATTTTTTACTTTCAAAAAATCGTTATTGCTATTTTGCACGTTAGATGTGACAGGATATTTTTTTGTTGACAAATCTTTTGAAATTTTTTCACTATCTACCAAATATTCTTTAGGGGATTCTTTTTCAAACACCTCTAATTCACTAAACCAGCCAATTAAACTATCCCATTTTTCTAAATCATAAAACCTATTCTTTCTTTCAAAATATCCCATCAATTGTTTTTTTAATTTAATATCAAGAACAGTATCTTTTTTTAATAAATTGCCTCCCATATTGAGTAATCCTAATCTTTCATATACTGCTAATTTTATTAATAAGTATTTTTCTAAACCAATTTGTTCTTTAAAATTTTCTAAAATATCTAAATCACAAACAGAAACAACACCCCTGCTGATTTTACTTCTGATTTCAAATATTTCTTTTGGAAACTCCAAATTCTTAGTTTGAATTACTCCATTGTAAAAAGCTGTGATTTCTTCTTCATCTTTTACTATTTTTTCATCTTTTCTTGTTCTCATATAAATTGTCATTAATTGACTTTGAATTATCCCATCATTTGGATAGTCTTTAGCAAATTTCCTAGCATCTTCATATCTTTTTTCAACGATCAATTTTTTTATTAATTTACTATCCTCTTTCGCTCTTTGCCATCTATATAAGGTAGAGGCACTGATATCAAATTGTTCTGATACTTCTTTTACAGATTTTATTTTTAATAAATCTAATATTTGACACTTTAACTCTTGATCATACATACAAAAAAACTCCCTTCATAAAATTGATTATAATTCAAACTTTTATAATAAAGTCAATTGAAATTATCACAATAAACTTATTAGATAGATTAATGTTAGTTTTACAACTATCCTCTTTTATTCCAAGTTAATCATAATCAACCACAAGTTAATCATGCGTTCTTACCATAAATATTGACAAAAAAATAAAATTAATGTACCATAATTAACACATATCAAAAAGAGGGAGAAAGTAATATGAAAGATATGGAAGAAAAATATATATTAAATCTAGAAAGACAATTTTATGCTACAATAGGAACACAAAATTTAGATTCTAAAGATGAAAAAGAACTTTTTAAAACTAAGATATTTTTAGAAGGACTTAAAATCTGGATAAACAAAATGAAAAAATGTAGCATTGACTACCAGGGATTTATTCAATATTTAGGTGTTGATATTCATTCAGCTTCAACAACCGAATTAAGAAAAGGTATAGCTGATAGTATCGCCTTAGATGAAATGACGATAGTATCTCCATTTGCCGGTACTTTAGGATATGAAACAATGGATTTAACACTAATCGATCATGAACCAGTAATCATAGATTCTACAAAGAAAATTAGAAATGATATCATGAGTTCCACAGAATCATTTTTAACACAAAATCCTTATTCTAGAGAATATTTAAATGGACTTGATTCAATAGGACACATTGGAAAAGGTTTAACCATTGGGGCATATGGATATTTACAAGATAAAGATAAAGATGAGAAAATCAAATTATTACAAAGTTTTGGAGAAAAAAAACTACCAAGCTTCAGAGAAGAATATGAAACATTAAGAGATAAATATTTCTATGTTCTACAAACAGAAAAAAAAGAAATCCTTAAAAGAACGAGATAAATTAGATAATATTATTAAATCAAAGCAAGAAAGTACAAAGAGTATTTTCTTGCTTTTTATCATTTTATAAAAAATATTGATTTATCATCGTAAAAAAACTTTTCAAATCACTACAATTATATTATAATGAATTTGGTGATAATATGTTTAATCAATATCAAGGAATCATACATTTAGAAAAAGTACTGTTGGACAAATACAACTATCATTATCATGACGAAATTGATGATTTGACTAAAAATGATTTTATCGAATTAGAAGGAGAAGGAAAAGATGCTTTATGTTGGATAATATATGATGATGATAAATATTTATTCAAACCCCTAGATGAAGCAAATTATAATCAATGGAGCGAACTCTTATCCCAAGAAATTGCTAAAATATTAAACATTCCCTGTGCCCAATACCGTTTAGCAACACTAGGAGAAAAAAAAGGAGTCTTAACAAAATCTTTCTTAAAAAAAGAAGATACCCTTATTTTAGGCAGTGAGCTTTATCAAAATTTTCTTCATAAAATTCAATATCAAGAAATAAAACCAAATTTCCAAATTCCCGAGACTATTCTATTTAAAAAAGGAGAAGAAAAGAAAAAACTACTCTTTAATTACTTAAATAATCTATCTTCTACCGTAGATATTTTAAAAAATAATAATGCCCTTTCTTCAGATGAAAGGCAAAAGATTACCGTAGATTTAGTCAAATTATTAGTATTTGATTTAATTACCCTTCAAGGAGATAGACACGCAAATAATTGGGGGTTAGTAAGAAAAGAAAAAGGCTATTATCTTAGTCCCTTATATGACAATGGACTATCTTTTGGTTTAGGATATCCATTCATGGAAAGAAGAATTGAAACTTTTAGATCAGAAAACATGAATGCAAAGATGTTACATGATAACAAAAGAGTTAATCAACTACTCTATCAAACTACACCAAATTTTACTTTATCTATTAAAAATATTATTAATCCTGAACAAAGAAAAAAAGACAATCCACCACAAGTATTAAAAGATTTACTAGCATCAACTTCCCCAGAAATGAAAAAATGGATAATAGACAGTATTTTTCTTTTACAAGAATTAGGAATTGATGAAATAATCTCAAAAACAGAACAATTAGCCAATACGAAAATGGATGCAAATTTATATTACTATATCTCTGAGATTTTTGAATCAAATCTTCAAAATTTAGTACAAGTTATAGAAGAATATGGAAAGGAACCAAGAAAAAATGCAGTATCAAAAACACTCTGATCAACTTGATCAACTAATAAGCCTATTTATTGACAATGGCTGTTCTACAAAATTAACCCTATCCTTTATCACAAATAATCTAGATTATATTTTAAAGGATAAAAATATTATGAATAAAATCTATTTTATTTGTAATAATACCGAAATCTATGCTATTTTAATCGTAGATGATAATAACTATTCTTGGTCTATTTGCCAAGATAACGTTTCCTACCCACTCGAGAAAAAAGGAGACGAAAATAGTGACTACGTTATTGAAAAGATAATTAACTATGCTAATGAGAAAAAATTTAAAAAAGTAATTCCTAACAGTTCAAAAATGAATACGGAAACTAAAATTAAAACTTTAAGAAATATCAAATTAAATTCAAATGGCTATCATATTCAATAGAAAAATACTTATTTAGAATATTCTTTAAAATAAGAAAAAACTAAATAAGTATTTTATTTTTCAGTTAAAATCTCCTTTGAAATTCCACTTCCCATATTTGGATAAAATGATGAATAAATAAAATCAGTACTAAAAAGAAGAAGAAAAACAATACAAAAAATATTTAATATTTTTACGTTAAATTTCTTGTAGAAATTATCTAAAACAGGAGCAACAATATAAGTAAACCCGCATCCTCCTAGGCCGAATACTAATAATCCTTCTAGACAAATTCTGCCTTTTATATTTAAAAAATAACCAGTATAATCCCAATATTTTAAATGTTTAAATGTTTCTAAATACCAAGCAGTTCCATATTCTACAATACCACATAAGAAAAATGTTGCTAAAAATAGACACAAAGGATTATCTCGATATTTTTTTAAAAGAAACAAGATTAAAACTCCACCCGTACCATAAATCGGTAACCAAGGTCCATGCATTGTTCCTCGATTCACAAAAGTTCCATCACTAAGAAGATGTAAAAATACTTCCCAAAGATAACCAATGATCGAAAACGTCATAAAAAATAAAATATAAGTTTTTAAATCATAATCCTTATCATAATCTACTTTTAATAACCGATTCATTCTCCCAACAGGAATGCTAAATTTATCTTCTGGATAACTTCCTGTGACCAAATCATTACTTTCTAAATATGAATCATTTAGTAAATAACCCTTGCTTAATGTATCTTTTTTCCTTTGTCGCAAAGACATGTATGCCTCAGCGTACAAAGTTTCTTTATAAATATCAGAGTAAAAAATTCCACTTAAATTTAGAGTACATATTTTTAAAATATTCCATCCAATTAGGGATAAATCAATCAAAAATAAATTCCACTTTTCTTTGCTTGTTAATTGTTTTGCTAACAAAAAAGCATCTTTTTTCGTAATATTAGGATTTTCTGCTAAAAGATATGGGATAAACTTGTATTCATAATGTTTGATAACACCACCGATAATTGTAAAATTCCAAAGAAATTGATGCCATGATTTTACAAATAAAATATAAGATAAATGAAAAATTTTACGAACACGATAAGGAAATAATAATCGATCAATTTTAGTATCTAAATACCTTCTTTTTTCTAAAAAGTATCTACATTTTCCAATTTCAAGAACTTGAATAAATAAAATACTAATGATAAAAACTAGAATACTACTAATAACGATAGTAATTTGCATACTAATTTTATTATGAAAGAAAATTTTATTAAAAACATTTAAAGAAGTAAATACCAGTGAACGACTACTAACGAGTTCATTAATGAAATAAGAAATAACGCCTTTGGTATATTTATTTTGAACTTTGATTTCTAATTTCTTTTCTAATTTAGTTTTTTCTAGTAATTCATCTAAAATTTCACTACTAGTTAGTCTTTTGTTACTAAGTAATTGTTCTACTTTCTTATCACGAATATCTACTTCTAAAATATTTTTAGTAGTATAGTTAAATCCACCAGCTAAACACAAAGAACAAATAAATACTAATAATACAGTTCTAAAATACCCACTCTTTACTTCTCTTTTTGCTTTTTTCTTTAAATCTTTACTACTCATCATTTACACCGCCAAAAACATTATTTTTTATCTAAAAAATACTTTATAAAACAAAAAATCACCATTAAATATATTTCGTTATTCAATTGTATAAGGATCAGCATAAGTTCCAGTTCCACCAGTTACAATAATGGAAGCCTTAAGCCGTAAAATGGGACGTAAACCATAATCTTCACTTGAACTAGAAGTAAAAATTTGGCTTTCACTTTTACAAAAAGCCAGTGTCGGGGGAGAAGAATTTCGAACGGTAGAAAACCAATAATACCCACCATTATTTATCAATACATCATTATCGTTATAAGATGTGCCAGAATATGCCTCTGATAATGTAATACCAGTAATAATTTTAAAATCAGAATCTTGAATATTCCAGGCACTACTACCGTTACAAACTCCACCATATGCATAAGTACTATTACAATATTTTAAAGCTGCTATATTCAAGTTGTTTACATGATCATCACTACTAGGACTAGAATTAACAGTATATTTATCAGCAGTTCCATTTTCATACCCAACTGATCCTGTCATTTTATACATTGTGGTACATGTTCCTGTCGATGAAGTACTTTGGCAAGTATAGGGATAAGAATCTATTGCTGTAGTAGAATCACTATACCAAAGAAGAGTACTAGAATACACTCCAGTTAAAGAATACACACCAGTCGATGGATTGAAGGTATATCCACTTCCATAATAATATCTATCTTTTACATCAACACTTACACCCGTAGTAATTAATTGAGAATAATTAGAACCAATACATTCAGGTGCTCCTCCACTAACTAAATAAGCACTTCCATCTTTCGAATAAGCAACACGCCATCCATTTCTTAAAAATTGATGTGCACTATTGTTACAATATCCCATATTTCCTTCATTTGTATAATTTGCATTATCCCCCATACAATTATATCGCGAACAACCATTATTCCCTGTATATTTCACATAAGAGCCAGCAGGTACAGAAGATAATAATACAGGTGCTGGATATTCTAAAATACTATTATCTACCTCATCATTATCGGAATAAGCACCTACACCATCAACCTTTATCTTAGCACTAAAATTTTTATCCACTTCAGTATTTTTAATCTTATCCGAAATATAAATACGAATATCAATATTTACACTCTTATTTGGTAATAGAATAATATCTTCTTTAATGATATTATTAGTACAACTATCAAAAGGCTTAGCCTCTAATTTTCCCACTTTTACCATAACAAATTGATGATCAATTTCACTAGTAGCGGTTGTCGGCGTTAGAATAACATTGAATTTATAAGGGACTGTTCCATTATTTGTAACAGTAACTCGGTAAGGAGTCAACTTTCCTACTTCTTCCTCACTAGAAATAGGAATTGAAGAATCCAGTGTAACATTTTCATCACTTTTCAACGAAACAGATAAATTACCAGTTTGATACACATTAGCTTCTTCATCAATATCAGTAGAATTAAAGATAGAATATGTACTTCCAATCATTAGTATAGATACTAACACGATAGAGATAACACTAGTAATAATTAATCTCTTCTTTGAATCCATTTCCATCACCTATCTTCCGATTAAATACACAACCAATCCAAGCAAAGTCATAACAGATAAGATAATTAAAAACATTGAAGTTGCAATCAAACCCTTATTGCCCTGTTTTTCCAAAGTTCTTACCTTTGGTTTATCTCTTTTAAATTCAACACCCAAATCATTAATATCTGAAATACTACCAATGTCCTCTCCATCTTTTAATAAATGATTATTATCAACATTAATTTGATAGCCACTTCCTGCATTGATACTGCCAATTTTTTGAAATTCCTTATTATAAATATCATAATTGGAATAATCAATATAATACACATTCTCCTCTTCTCTCGTTTCTAATTCCTCAGAAGTAATTTCTAAATTCTGATTCTCTTTTGGAATGGCTTGTATTTCATTAACACTAGGATTTACAACCCGATACCCCTCACCAGTACGTTCTATAGCACGATAAGTATTTTCACTATCAACATACGGATCTTTTTTAACAATTCCAATCTCAGTATTGACTTTATCATCTTTAGATGTTACATCCAAACTAGCTTGTTCATATTCATTTTTAGCAGAATAATTCAATGCACTTTCTAAATAATACTGTCTTCTTTTTCTACTGATATTATCTAACACCATATTTGCAACCATTTCCGGCGTTTTATTTTCAATATCATTTCTCTTGCTCACTTCTAAGCGTTCTAACTCTTCTTCTAATTCCTTATAACTTACCCCTTCTAGTATATATTCATTTGTCCCACTATCTCCTGTTCGAATAACATAGCTAACTTTTTTGCCATGTTCCTCTTTTTCAATAATATTTGCCTTAAAATAATTTTCTACTTGTAATTTTTGTTTGCCCTCATCAATTATTTTTGCTTGAGACCCAATTTTTAAATCATGAATGGTATCTTCACTTCTTGCTCTCTCTATTTCATTCGTTACCAAAAAAGAAAAAGATAATCCTTGAGGCTGCCTTAAATTTTTTACCACAGCTTTACACATTTCCGCACAAATGATTTTATAATTATCATGCATCAAAGCATCTCTAGAAATGATTAAATTCCCCTGTCCTGTTTCTTTAGAAACTCTCACTTCATAGCCAATATCACGATAAACACCCCAATAATAAATTTCTCTATCACTTTCAAAAAAAGGTTTTAAATCATTCATATTCATCTTTCCTTATCACTCCTTGCTATCATAATGTAAGAATAACATAAATCAAAAAAAAAATAAAGAGTTATTCATAAAATTTATTATTTTGGATACTCTATAAACAAATATTTATTTTTGTTGATTATTTATCTTTTCAAATTGACAAAAAGTTTTCTAATATGATAGATTATAAGAAGAAAGGATGGTACAAAAAATGTTAAAAAAATTAAATCAAATCATGAATGAAGCAATTTTAATTTCAATTATTTTTCTAGTATTAGGAATTATTTTCTTAATATTCCCCAATATTTCTATCCATGTTATTGCCTATTTAATTGCTATTATCTTAATTGGAAGTGGAATTTATTTAATCTTCTTAGAAATATATACGAAAAGTTTTTTCCTACCAGTTGATACGCTATTTAACGGGATACTTTCAACAATATTTGGAATCATTATTTTAATTTATCCTGATATCTTTAAAATCATGATTCCCATTATCTTAGGAACCTATTTTATTCTAGATAGTATTTTTAAATTAAAACTCGTTGTTTTATTAAGAAGAATAGACAATAATCACTGGATAATTACTTTACTCTCAACCATATTATCAACAATTTGTGGAATAATTTTAATCTTAAATCCAACAGATGGATCAATTGCCTTAGCCCTATTTACAGGAATTTGCCTAATCATCTATTCCCTTACAGGAATTATTGATATGATTTTATTCAAGAAAAATATTCATGATTTAGTAAAAGCTTTTAAAAAAAATATCAAAATTATTGAAGAATAAAAAAATACTAATTTAGATATTCTCTCTTAGATAGAGGTTTATTCTAAATCAGTATTCTTTTTTTAACATTTTTTTGGATTACAAATTTTATTCACATTCGCTACACATTCAATAGAACATTTAATTTTTTCATAGCTTTCCTTCTCAATTTGTGCAGTCAACTCCATAAAAGCATCCGTTTGATTCTCACTAATTCCATCTGTTATCGATTGGGGCTTACCATCTACTATTGAAATAATACTAGGTGCATAGATTCTCTTTTCTCCAGTTTCTATTTTTTCTCCCGTTTCAGTATCTAGCGTATAATTATCCAGTAGCGGATCAAAAAGTTGAAGCAATGTTTGATAATCTTCTGTTCCTTCTTTTACTTTTACCAAATTACCATCCTTTATTTGATAACTATCCCTCATTTCTTTTATATTTATATAATAAATCGTAGTTAATCCAAGATCATTTCCCACTTCTAAAAGCGTTGAAATAACACTTCTACACCAAGGACACTCAGGAAACCCTAAATATAGAACAAAACTTTCTGAAGCATCCATTTTTTCTTTTAATTGTTTTACACTCAAATAAACAACAGAATTATTCTTATCAATGGTTAAATTTCTAGAAACCTTCCCCTCTATTTTTTGACCATTATACTCTTCATATTCTTTTTTAAATTTTAAAGAATCACGCTCTTCTCCTCCTCTTGTAGCACAACCACTTAAAAATAAAATCCCCACTACTATTATAATGAATATTTTTTTCATCAATTTTATCACCTACCATTATTCAGTATAGAGGAGATTGATTTAAAAGACAATAAAGAAAAAGTTGAATTTTACTCAACCCAGCGTTTAGCAAAAAAAAGAGACCCAATGCCTCTATTTACAATCATTATCTAATTTAATAGGAACTTGATAAAGCTCTATTTTCCCATTTTTATTTTTTCCTTTAATTTCTAAATAAACTTTAGATGAAGTAAGAGTCTTACAACTCCTAGAATAATCATCAACATGAATCTCTACTTCTTTCAAATAATCATCTAAACTGATATCCCTCTTTACTGGACAAGTACTGATCTTTTTCTTCTCCTCTTTATATTCTTCATATAAATTACAAGAAATTTCCTCATAGATAGTTGCGTTTTCTTCTCCACAATAATCAATATTAGATATATAAATAGAAGATTTTTCTTGATTATAGGCAATACTGCCAGTAACTTTAAAATCCTCACAATCACTAGAAACTTTTTTTAAATAAAATTCATGATTATGGTAGTATAAAAAGATAAAAAAGAATAAAGTAAAAAGAAGAAGAAACAAAAGAAGAAAAAGCCACCTCGACATTGTTTTTTGCCTCTTTTGACTTCCCGTAATCATCGTATCAATATCCACACCAAAAAGACGACTAATTTCTTTTAAAGTACTAATATCAGGAATATTCAAACCCCGCTCCCACTTTGAAACTGCTTGGTAAGTTACCCCCAACATATCAGCAAGCTGCTTTTGTGTTAAATGATTTTCTTTTCGCAAATTTTTAATAAACTTTTGAATATTCTCCTGCTCCATATCTCTCCTACCACCACTAATCTATGTTTTTTATTCCTGTAACCAAATAGCCCAATTTTTCGATTATTTCTTTTAATCGTTCAACATCAACCGTATCACGATAAATAATCACAACTTCCTGTCTTTCAATATTACCCTTTACTTTTTTAATATTATCTTCCTCGCTTAGACTTTTTCTTATTCGATCAAGACAATTAGAACAATGCATTCCAGAGAGATAAATTACCATTTTTTTATGAGAAAAAAGCATAATTATCCCTTCCCTTTCTTTATCATTATAGCTTTATCTTTAAAGTCTGTCAAATGATAATTTAATCTATCATTCCATACTTTTTTTACTAAACATAACATTTGTTTATTCTTCTTTTAACAACTCTTTTAATAGAAAAATTACCCGAAGAAGGATGAGTTCTTTATTTTTTTCTCGAGCAATTGCACCTACCTCTAACACTTCATCAAGAAAAATATCCCTCTTTCGATCATAAAGACTAATATAAACCAGATTATTTTTTCCACCTAAATTAAATTTATCTTCTCGATTTAATTTTCCCGTAATACCAATGCCATATCTACTATTAGCAAATTCAACAATCGCCTTACTCATATCCCGAGCAACTTCCATACTATAAACAGTATAGGCATTAATATCTTTTTCGGACACACCCAATTTTATCTTATAAAAATTAGAATATGTTACCGCACCAAAAGAAAATACTTCACTAGAACCTTCAATATTAGTAATTGCATTAGCAATATAACCTCCCGTTGCTGATTCCATTGTTGCAATACTCTCTTTTTTTTCTGTTAATATCTTGATGATTTCCTCCATTCTCCTTCCCTCCTTTTATTTTTTTATCTTATCATGAGAAAAAATTTCTGTCAAATTAGTTAAAGGCTAGTTCGGTCTCGATATCTTGATCAGTATAAGCAATATATAAAAGAATTATCCCTGCTATAACAATAAATAAACTACTAAGAAAAGATAAATATACCTGTTCTTTCCTCTTTTGACTATCCGTATCTTTTAAACTTTGTAAATCTTTGATACTATCTAAAAAATAATAAGAATAAGTAATTAAGGCACTAGCAAAAATAACAATCATTAATTCCCGATACCTTTTTTTACTCTCCTCTCGATTATAAATTAAAAAATCTCGTTCTAATTGATTGGCTATAAAAGAAAGAAGAATAATGATAATTAATACAAGCCAAATAATTTCTTCTATTTCTAATTTTTTTAGTCTAGAAACAAACTCTTCATTCATACTAATATATATGAAATATTGATTAAAAAGAAACATTAAAGTTAAAAAAAGACAAAAACCCAATAATATGTGATATAATTTCAACATACATTAAATGAGAAAGGAGTTATTATGGAAAAGAAAAATCGTTTCGTTGCCAATCAAGTGGAAGATTTAAGATTAAGTGTAATTACTCTAGTAACTAGTCAAAATAATGGCATATTTGATGAAATCGAACGAGAATTCAACCAATCTATTACTTATCAACTACTAAAAGATAGCAAAACAAATTTCTATCTATTAGATTCCAGTCAACTACTTGAATTATGGCAAAAAGAACAAATAATAAAAATAGAATTAGGTTCCTTTTTTAAAGCATCAAATAACAAACTTATTATAAGTATGCAAGAGATCATTAAAAAAGAAATTTTAGAAAGTGCTCTAAAAGATAATCTAACAGCAGAAGACGCTTATCATGGTTACTTAAAAAAAAGAAACCGATTCAAAAAAAGATAAAAAAACTACTTCCCTAATCAATGAAAGGAACAAATAAGTAGTTTTTTTCTTTAAAAGAAAATCCCCCATTTTAACTTGTAGTTTTTAAGAAAATGATTTATAATGATGATGGTGAAGTAGATGAAAACAAAAGAAAGAAAAAGAAAACAAAAAAAAATAACGACCACTTCTAAAGAAGATAACACACGTTCAAAAAAAGAAAATATTTATGATAAAATAGAAAAAATAATGATTCAATCTGCCATTACTTTTGGCCTTATTTTACTTTTAATCACTTGGGGAACAATTCCGGTTATCATAACTAGTCTATTTAATATAGATTATAAAAAATTACCACAAGCACTAAATGTATTTTTATCTTTTTTAAATGATATAATATTAATTTTAATCTTAATATCCATATATAAAAAAGATATAGTAAGAGATTTTAAAAACTTCTTCCAAAAAGAGAATGTTTTAAAAAATATAAAAACCGCTGTTAGTTTTTGGCTATTTGGCTTAATGATTATGATAATTAGCAATTCTATTATCTCTACTATTACAAACGGACAACTAGCAGCAAACGAAGAGGCAGTAAGAAAATTAGTTCGTCTCTATCCTTTGTATATGGCTTTTCAACTCATTATTTATGCTCCATTAACAGAAGAAATTATCTTTCGAAAAAGTATTAGAAATATTACCAACAATAAATACCTTTATATTTTTCTAACAGGATTTATCTTTGGAGGAATGCATGTCATTTCTTCTCTAAGTAGTATTTCTGATTTACTTTATTTAATTCCCTATTGTAGTCTTGGATTTGTCTTTGGTTACCTTTATGATAAGACCAATAATCTCTTTTTTACAATCACAGCTCATGCCTTTCATAATACATTAGCTCTTGTTCTTTATTTGATTCAGGTGATATTATGAAAAAATTATTAATTTTGATTCTTAGCCTAATGCTAATTACTTTTGGAACCCTAATATATAGTCGCTTTTTAGGAACCATTGGACTAAATACCAACGAAATTTCAATTCATGCAAATTTAGATGAAGGTTATCAAGGATTAAAAATTGTTCATTTTTCGGATTTACATTATAAAAAAGTAATTACCGAAAAAAGAGTTAAAGAACTCATCCAAGAAATTAATCGAAATAAACCAGATTTAATTTTTTTTACTGGCGACTTATTAGATGAGGATTATACGTTAAATAACAAAGATATCAATTTTTTAATTAAAGAATTAAAAAAACTAAAAAGTACTTATGGAATTTATGCAGTTATGGGAGATAACGACTATAGCAATGAAGAAGGCGTTAAGAGTATTTACCTTCAAAGTAATATTACCCTTTTACATAATGAATCTATTTATCTTTACAATGAAAATAATAATAAAATTCTTTTACAAGGATTAGGAAGCTATTTAAAAGATTTTGACTTAAAGCAAGCTACTCTGGAACAAGAAGATGAGAATTGTTACAAAATTTCCTTGGTACATGAACCAGATGCTATAAATAGTATTCTAAAGCAAAAAAATCCCCCATCTCTTATCTTAGGTGGTCACTCTTTAAATGGTTCAATCAATATTCCTATCATCAAAAACCTATTTCTTCCTAAAGGGGCAAAAACAACAAAATGGGCAAATAACAATCAAAAAATCTATATCTCTAATGGGATAGGCGTTAATAATATTAACTTTAGATTATTTAATCACCCATCTATTAATCTTTATCGTTTTATTACAAAATAAAAGGAAACAAAAAAAGAGGCAAATGAAATTCTTTTTATCATCGCCCCTTTTTTATTATACCCCCATTTTCATGTGTGTCCTTTGAAACAAAAATTTGCGAATCATATCAACTGGAATAACGGTTACAGCAAAGATAAGCATAATCATAAATTCTTTTAAAGTTAATCCCGAAGTTCGAAATAAACTTCCCCCATAATAAATCATCACAATCTGTACCAAAACAACAAACAAAGTAACAACAATAAACATTTTATTTTTAAAAATATTAGAA
>CAKPBH010000003.1 GCA_934140355.1 uncultured Bacilli bacterium
CAATACCCAATCCTAAAAAAGCAAGTCCTAACATAACCCCTATACAATTAGCAACTGCTGCTTGAACTGTCTCCATATCATATCCTCCTTTTATCTTTAGGAACACTCCTATATTCTACATAAAATTATAACATCAAGACATTCCAATGTCAAACAGAATAAGGCAATCGCTTAAAAAATTTTGGCACTAATTTTCAATAAAAAATATCTGTCCTAATATTAAAAATTTATCTTAAATTGACCCAACATAATTAAAATTATCTAAGCTTTAATTAAACATCTATAATTTGGATAATATTTTGAATTAGAAAATTTTTAAGCGATTGCCATACAAACAGAAACATCAGTTCTTGATAGAAAAAAAGTTACAGTTCAGTCAGATAAAATAAGGAATAAAATGTTATTTTTATAAAAAAATAGTCTAAAAATATCAAAAAACTCAAAAAAAATATATTTTTAATTAATGAATATATTTTCAAATCACCAAATTTACTTTTTGCTGATAAAGGTTTATCTGCAAAATTCATTTCCTTAACTGAACTGTAACGAAAAAAATACAGACAAAGACGAATCAACTTATATCATTTAATACGAAAAAAAGAGAGAATTATTCCTTCTCTCTAGGATGGGCAAATTCATAAACCTGCCGAAGTCTCTCATTACTAACATGCGTATAAATCCCTGTTGTATTAACAGAACTATGTCCAAGTAACTCTTTTACCGTCATTAAATCAGCACCCTGATTAAGCATATCTGTAGCAAAAGTATGTCTCAAAGTATGTGGTGAAATATGATACTCTATCCCACATCTTAGTACTGCATCATCAATCACTTTTCTCACATATCTAGTGGATAATACATCGCCAAATTTATTTAAAAATAAATAACCACTTTTTTTCTGATTCAATATTTGGTAGCCATCCTCCAAATAAACTCTTAAAACATTTTCACAGTAAGTTCCAAAAAATACAATTCTCTCTTTCCGGCCTTTCCCCAAAATATGAATAGTCTTATCATACAAATTAATATCCGAAATCCGAATACCGACCAGTTCACTAACCCGAACTCCAGTCGCATAAAGCATCTCTAATAGCAAAGTATTCCTCTGCCCCAAAGCATCATCCATAGAAAACACATGAAACATCTTTTCCAAATCACTATCCCGAACATATTTAGGCAACAAACTTTGTCGCTTTGGATTAGATACCTCTCCAAAATAATTCAAGGAAATCTTCCCTTCATCTTCCAAATAATGGTAAAAACTTCGAATTGAACTAAGTTTCCTCGAAATCGTATTTCTTGATAATCCTCTTGAATACAAATATTCTAAATAGTCACGAACATCCTTCTCCTGGTAGGCTAAAACATCATTTTTAAAGTCATATAATTCCATCAAATCTTCCCGATATCCTAAAACAGTATGCTCTGAATACTTCCTTACTGCCTGCAAATATTTCAAATATGCTAATATTTCCTTCATTTTTATCCCTTATTTCCAAAAAATATTTCCGCCCATTTAAAAAGAATTCCCTAGGACTTATCTTTTTTAAGTATTTCCTTTAAAAACTGTCCTGTATAAGATGAATCCACCAAACTAACCTCCTCTGGTGTCCCTGTTGCAACAATATTACCACCCATATCTCCTCCTTCAGGACCTAAATCAATAATATAGTCTGCAACCTTGATGACATCCAAATTATGTTCAATAACTAAAACTGTATCTCCATTATCCACAATCCGCTCCAATATTTTTAATAATTTTTTAATATCATGAGAATGAAGCCCCGTCGTTGGTTCATCTAAAATAAATAAACTCTTACCAGTAGCCTTCTTTTGCAACTCTTTAGCCAATTTCACTCGAGCGGCTTCCCCACCAGATAAAGTAGGTGCTGGTTGCCCTAATTCTACATAGCCAAGTCCCACATCATGAAGAACCTGTAATTTATTCCGAACCTTAGCGTGATTTTCAAAAAACTCTAAAGCCTCATCCACCCGCATATTTAAAACATCATAAATACTTTTATCCTTATATTTAATTTGCAAAGTTTCACGGTTATAGCGTGTACCTCCACAAACTTCACAAGCAACATAAACATCCGGCAAGAAATGCATTTCAATTTTCTTAACACCGTCCCCCCAACAGGCTTCACATCTTCCCCCTTTAACATTAAAGGAAAATCTACCCTTGTCATAGCCTCTTATCTTAGCTTCTTTTGTCTCTGCAAAAATATCACGAATATCATCAAAAACGCCAACATAAGTAGCCGGATTACTCCGAGGTGTCCGACCAATTGGATTTTGCGTAATTTGGATAACTTTATCAATATTTTCTAATCCCTTAATTTCCTTATATTTACCTGGTTTTTCTTTTGAACGATACAAATGATTAGCCAGTGCTTTATATAAAATTTCATTCACTAAAGTACTTTTTCCAGAGCCACTTACTCCCGTTACACAAGTAAATGTTCCAAGAGGAATCTTCACATTAATATTTTTCAAATTATGCTCACTAGCACCTTTTATCGTTAAGTATTTTTTATTCCCGCGTCTTCTTTTAGGCGGAACTTCAATTTTATATTCTCCCGTCAAATACTTACCAGTTAAACTATTCTCATCCTGCATGACCTCCTTAGGTGTTCCGCAAGCCATAACAAGCCCACCATTATCACCAGCAAGAGGGCCAATATCAATCAAATAATCAGCCGCTAGCATCGTATCCGTATCATGTTCTACAACAATTAAAGAATTTCCCAAATCTCTCATTTTAAGTAAAGAATCGATAAGTTTCCGATTATCTCTTTGATGAAGTCCAATACTAGGTTCATCAAGTACATATAAAACACCAGTAAGTCTAGAACCAATCTGCGTTGCCAGTCTTATTCTCTGACTCTCTCCACCAGATAAAGTACCAGCACTTCTCGATAAAGTCAAATAATCAAGACCAACATTCATCAAAAAATCTAACCGCGATAAAATCTCCTTGACTAAAATTTCTGATATCTCCGCTTGTTCCTTCGATAAAGATAAATGCCCAATAAATTCCCTTAAATCACGAATCGATAAATTGGTTACTTCAAAAATATTCTTCCCCTCTACAAGAACCGATAAAACCTCTTTTTTAAGTCTAGCACCTCCACACTCCTCACAAGGAAGTTCCATCATAAATCGCTCAATCCACTCTCTAATCCAGCCACTCTTTGTCTCAATATATCTCCTCTCTAAATTGGTAATAATTCCTTCAAAGAAATCTCTTGAAACTCGTGTATTTCCATTCTTAGAAACATAATGATACTCTAAAACATCAGGAGAACCATACAAAATAATATCCAAATCCCGTTTTTTCAAATCTTTAATTTTTTGATTTAAATCAATTCCATAATACTCACTAACTGCTCGAAGTTGCGTCATAATAATATTATTATCATCATCTACACTAATTGTTGTAATAGCCCCTTCATTAATAGACTTATTCTTATCAGGAATGACTAAATCAACATCAATCTTATACTGAACACCTAACCCTTTACAAGTAGGACATGCCCCATAAGGTGCATTAAAAGAAAATATCCTAGGCTCTAACTCCTCTAGTGAATAATCACAATAAGGGCAAGCAAAATTCTCACTAAATAAAACTTCTCCCTTACCAACAATATCAACAATAACCTTACCCTTTCCAAGATTAGTCGCTACTTCCATCGCCTCATATAATCTACTACGAATCGAATCTTTAACAACAAGCCTATCCACAATAACATAAATGGTATGTTTCTTATTTTTATCTAACTCTATCTCACTAGATAAATCATAAACTTCTCCATCAATCTTTACCCGAACATACCCCTCACGCCTTAACATATCTAAAGTCTCTTTATGACTTCCCTTTTCTCCACGAGCAATAGGAGATAAAACCATAATCTTTGTTCCCTCATCATACGAAAGAACCTTATTCACCATCTCCTCAATACTCTGACTCGTAATAGGAACATGATGATTGGGACAATAAGGCGTACCAATCCGAGCAAATAAAAGCCGCAAATAATCATAAATTTCGGTAACCGTACCAACCGTACTCCTAGGATTATTATTTGTCGTCTTCTGGTCAATACTAATCGAAGGCGATAACCCCTCAATACTATCCACATCAACTCTTTCTGTATTTCCTAAAAATTGTCTAGCATAAGCAGACAAAGATTCTACATATCTTCTCTGCCCCTCAGCATAAATCGTATCAAACGCTAAAGAACTCTTTCCAGAGCCACTTACCCCAGTAATCACAACCAACTTATTCTTAGGAATTTCTACATCAATATTCTTTAAATTATTAACTCTAGCACCTTTAACAACAATCTTATCCATAATCCTTAAAACACCCCAATCTTATTAAATAATATCCTTAATCTTCATTCTAATTCTTTGAATTGCATTATCAATACTCTTTGTATCTCTATCCATAATTAAAGCAATCTCTTGATAATCAAAGTCCTGCAACTTAAGCCGAAAAACACATTCCTCAAAATCGGTTAATTTATCCACAATCCGCAAATACAATTCCTTAAAATCTTCATTAAATAACAATCCTTTTTCCGGATTATTTCGATTATCTCCAATATAATCAATCAAATTTGCATCATTTTCATCATCAAGTGTCTCAAGTGGCACCGCTTCATTTAAAGCCCGATGTTTATCACGATTTAATTTTCTTACCTCCGTCATCATTTGTCTTTCCATACAAACACAAACAAAAGTATAAAAACTAGTATTATCCCGTTCATTAAACCTAGAAACAGCCTCCTCAAATCCAATCGTACACTCTTGCACCAAGTCTTTAAACTCAATTCCCTTATTTTGCATATACTTAAAATACTTATGACTAATTTTCTGAATTAAAGGCTGATACTTTAAATAAAGAATTTCAGAAGCCTCTTCATTATTTTCTTGAGCCAAACTAACTAACTCATAATCATTTAATTCTTTCATGATTTGCTCCTCTTTAAAACAATATAAGATAAAACAATCCCACAAGAAACAGATGCATTCAAACTATTAATTTTGCCACTCATTGGAATAGAAGCAACAAAATCACTGGATTTCAATATCACATCACTAACGCCCTTACCTTCATTTCCAATAACAACGCAAGTCTTACCAGGATAATCAATCTTGGAATAATCTTCTCCATCCATATCTGTTGCCACTATCCAAAAACCTTCCTTTTTTAATCTAGTAATCGTACTTCCTAAATTAGGAACGCGAACAATCTTCATATAACTAATTGCCCCCACAGAAGTTTTTACCACCGTCGAATTAACCGTCACACTTCTATCATTAGGAATAATTATCCCATCTACACCAAGTGCCTCAGAGGTACGAATAATCGCTCCAAAATTATGAGGATCTTCTAAATGGTCTAACATCACTATCAGTACTTTACTCTTATGATGAACACTTTGCAAAAAATGATCAAGAGAATAAGTAGGCACTTCTTCTATTTCTAAAATAATTCCTTGATGATTCCCAGAAACCTTTCGGTCCATCACCTGACTATCCAAAAAAGTTGTCTTGATTTTTCTTTTCCGAATACACTTTAAAATTTCTTCATCATGAAACTTTCGACTTAAAAAAATACGAAAAATATCTTCTTTACTTCTTAATTTTTCTCTTGCAACATTCTTTCCATATATATACATTATTTCACCTCAATATATCCTAATATTTCTGCCAATCTATCATAATTTTTAGATAAATATAAATACCCAATCAAAGCCTCAAACCCAGTAGATAATTTATAAGTCAAAATATCCGTATGCTTAGGATGAGTACTTCTCTTATAATTCCTACCACGTTTTACTACTTGGATTTCTTCCTCCGTTAACTTACCTTCCTCTAATAAACGATTCAATATACTAGCTTGTCCCTTTGCGGATACATATAAAACAGCTCTTTTCTGTAACTCCAAAGCATGAGAAATTCCCATTAAAATTAGCCTCTCTCGAATATACACCTCATAAATAGCGTCCCCTAAATAAGCAAGTGCAACAACATTAATCGTCCTAACATCTATTTCTTTACCCATTAAATAAAACTCTCCCTTACCCTTGCTTCTATACCAGAAATCAAATGCAACGTAATTTTAAAATCTCCCCTAAACTTAATAAACCCTAGTCCTGAAATAACAATATCTTCTCCCAAACGAACATGATAGCAATAAGTAGGATAATCAAAATAAGTATTTTTTTCATAATTACAAAAACGAACGCCCACTTCATTAGAAACATAAACAATAAAACTACTCTTTCCCTTAACTTCATAGTCCATTCTAACATAAGAGCCAATTAAAATACTACCATGCCCCTCAACCTGACAACTCTTTGGACGGATCTCTTTTTTAGGACTAACTCTCTTTAACTCAGCACTATCTAGTATATTCACTAAACTTCCCTTATGAAGTAATCCTGGAGTATCTACCAAAGTAAAATCAGGAAAATCAATTTCTACCTCGTTTAAAGTTGTTGAAGGATACATCGAAGTTGTAACCAAAGTATCACTATCTAAATAATTATGAATAAATTGATTAATTAAAGTACTCTTTCCCGAATTCGTATCGCCAACTAAATACACCTTTTTTCCATCAAAATAAGTAAGAATCTCTTTATAAAGTAAATCCATCTGATAATTCCGAAGACTACTAACGATACAAACATCAACCAAATTATCATATTTTTTCAAAAAATAAGACCTAATTTTTGCATCCACCAAACTCTTAGGCATAATATCTCTCTTAGTAATCACCAAAAGAACTTTAGAAAAAGTATCTAAAAAAGAAAGATCAAGCGACAAAATGTCGGTAACATACAAAACTAAACTATCCGGATGAATCCGCTTAATAATCTTTTCATAATCCACATTATCTAAAGAAACACTTTTATACTCTCCATAATGTCGAAGACGGAAACACCTCTCACATAATCCTCTTTCCATATTTCTAGTAAACCCTAGCATCTCTTGATTCTCATCCTGTAATACTACACCACAGCCACAACATTTACTCATAATACCGCCCCTTCTTTAAAATATCTTGACGAAAAAATTTAGCAAAAACAAATCCCTCCATTGCCCGAAAAATCTTGGTAAAAATAAAGTCCTCTTCCGTCAACGGGTCAACCAAACAAGTAACAATACCAGCCCTATTTCCGCCTCGAATATCCGTAAATAACTGATCCCCAATAATACAAACTTCTTCTCCTTTAACTTGATACTTTGCCATTACTTTCTTAAAATGATAAGAAAAAGGTTTCATCGAAGAATGATGACAAATTACCCCTAATTCTTGAAAAGGAATCAATCTCTTTTTTGGAGCATTAGAAAAAATAATCACTGTAAAACCCATTTTTTTCAATTTTTTAAATAACTTTTTCATTTCATCCGTTGGATATTTCTCATGATATCCTACACAAGTATTATCTAAATCAAACAAAAGAAGACGAATTCTTTTCTTCTTTAATGCCTTATAATCCATCTCATAAATACTCTTTTGATACATATCTGGTATAAACCTTTTCATATAACCCTCCTTACAAAAAGATAAAGATTAAACATACCCTAAATTCTACCATCTTTACCTATCAAAGTCAACTGACCAAAAACATTTGTTCGCTATAATTTATATCAACACCAAAAGAAAAAAGACAAGTAAAATATGTCTTATTCATTTCTATTCATCCATTCTCATTTTTATTCCTCTTATCTTTACCAATTAACCGAAAACACTCCATAAAATATAATAAAGAAACCAACACCAAATAAACCCCAGTAACTTTTAAATAAGTTAAAATCACACTTCCAGGATTGAAAATAAGTAAAAGTCCTATCACTATCGCCAAAACACCAAGTAACAAATACTTTCCTCGTCGAATATTTACAACCTCTTTTAAATGAACATATCTAACCCACATCTCTATTGCCATCACAAATAAATATAGACTAAATAAAATAGGTAAAATATTAATCATAAATCCATAATAAACATACAAAATCAAACTAACCCAAATAAAGACAACCCCAATAAGAAGAGAAGTATAATTATTTTTTAAATATTCCCTCTCCAAGAAAAAAGAAATCACCTGCACAACCCCAATAATTAAACAAATACAAACCAAAATATAATTAAAAGTCTTCAATAATTCCTCAGTTGCCGCTATAAAAACAATCCCCAAAACCAAATATAAAATCCCCATAAGTACACTACTTAAATTAAAATTCTTCTGAAACATCAAAACTCAACTCCCAAACACTTATCAATAATATCACTCGCTACCATCACCCCATCATTAGAAGCCGTAATCAATTGATATACCCGCTTAAAAGTAACATCTCCACAAGCATAAACAGAATCAATACTACTTTTTCCATTTTCTGAAACCTTAATATAGCCATCCTGCTTTTCACCTGGAAACAACTCACTATTCGGAATAGAACCAATCGCTAAAAAGATACAATCAACCAATATTTCTCTCCCATCAACTAACAACACGCCCTTAATTTTTTCAGAATCATACAAATACTTACCAATCTCTGAATCTTTTAAAAGAGTAACATTATCAAGAGCAAGTAACCTATCCTTTAATATGGCTTCTGCCCTTAAAGTACTTTTCCGAACTACCAAATAAACACGCCTGCAAATATTAGCCAAATACAAAACTTCACTAACAGCACTATTGCCACCCCCAACAACCATAACGTCACGTCCTCGGTAAAGCGCTCCATCACAAGTTGCACATAAACTAATTCCTCTCCCCAAAAACTCATCTTCATGACTTAAATTTAATAGCCTTTCTCTCCTTCCCGTAGCAAACACCAGGTAAGAATAAGAATAAGTATTTTCTGAAGTAATAACCTTCTTTTTTTCATAGTCAACTTTTTCTACTTCACAACTAACATAATCTATCCCACTATTCATAACCTGCGAATATAACTTCATCGCCAAATCTGTACCATTCACTTCTTCATATCCAGGATAATTCTCAATAACATTGATTTTATTTAATTGCCCACCAGGAGCGTTATTTTCAATCAACAAAGTAGAAATACCAGCCCTTTTCAAATAAATTGCACAAGACATTCCACTAATGCCAGCACCAATAATAATTACCTTATATTCTTCCATTATTTCCTCCCACAGAAGTTTTTTTCCACCTTCCCTTATGCTTTATCAAGAATAAAGAAATACTGCCAATAACAACCATAACCAAAGAAACAACCTGACTAATTCTAAAAGGACCTAAATACAAAGAATCACTCCGAAGTCCCTCAATAAAAAATCTTCCTATTCCATACCAAATCAAATAAAAAGAAACTTGCCTTCCCACTTGATGACTAAAACGTTTTCGAATCGATGCCAAAATAAATACCCCAGTAAGACACCAAAGAGATTCATACAAAAAAGTTGGTTGTCGATAAGCACCATCAATATACATTCCCTCAATAATAAACTTTGGCAAATGAATTTTCTCAAGCGCCATCAAAGTTGTCTCTCCTCCATAGGCTTCCTGATTAAAAAAATTTCCCCATCTTCCAATCGCCTGCCCAAGTAACAAAGACAAAGAATAAATATCCAAAATACGAACAAAGTTTAAATCATTTTTCTTGCAATAATAGAAAAGATAAAGAATTCCCGCAATCACACCCCCATAAATTGCAAGTCCCCCTTTCCATATCATAAATATAGAAAGTAAGTCTCCCTGATACTCTGAAAAATTAAAAACCACATAATAAATACGCGCCCCAATAATTGCCCAAATCACTAAAGGCAAAACCATATCCATAATAGCACTAGTCTTATAATTTAATTTCTGACTATAACCAACCGCTATCTGATAACCAACCAATACCGCTACTAATATTAAAAAAGAATACCAATAAATCGTAACAGACCCAATTTGTACTAAAACTCTACTCATACTTATCCCTTCTTTTATGAATAATTGGTTTAATAATCATTCCTTCCATAAACATATTCAAAATAGAAATAATAATTGCAATCAAAAAAGGCAAAAAAATTCCTTCTATTTGAAAATTACTCCCTAAAAGAAAACTAGCAAGATACAAAATAAAAACATTAATAATTGGATAAAATAACCCCATCGTAAGAGCCGTAATCGGCAAAGTAATATAAACCAAAACAGGCTTTATCGTTTGATTTAAAATATAAATAATAATAGATGCTAAAAAAGCATATCCCCCACAATAAGCTGGATTAATATAAAAATGTTTTCTGAAGAAAAATGATACTGCAATTAATACAATGGTATAACAAACCATATAAAGTAACCACTCAAAAAATGGATTATCAATTATCCGATGAAAAGGACTTTTTTTAGGATTACTAACTTCTTCTAAAATAATTTTCTTTTTCATAATTCCTCCCTTTACTTCATACTAAGTATATCATGAAAATATGATAAAGAAAATATAAAAAAAACAATTGCACAAAAAGATATTTTTTTATATAATTAAGTTAACAAAGGAGAGAAGTATGATACCCCAACAAAAAAACAATCTGTATGACTTTGATGGAACAATATACGATGGAAATAGTTCTATCGACTTTTTCGTCTTTTGCCTAATGCACCACCCTCAACTAATAAAATACGTTCCTCAAAATATAGCAGATTTAATTAAAATTAAATTAAATCTATTAAACCTAGAATCATCTCAAACAGAATACTGTAAATTTATCACTGAAATCAAAAATATTGATATTTTGATTCTAAAATTTTGGAAAATATACCTAAAAAAAATAAAAAAATGGTACTTGATTCAGAAACAAGATACAGACCTAATCATAACTAGTTCTCCCGATTTTTTAATCAAACCCATTTGTAAACAATTAAATGTCCAATTAATTTCTACCACAACCGACAACGGAAGAATAATTGAATTATGCTATCAAAAAGAAAAACTAAGAATGTTAAATGAAAAATATCCTAAAGAAACCTTTGATTCATTCTACACCGATAGTCCAAAGGATGATCAAATACTATTTCAAAAAGCAAAAAACTCTTACTTAGTCAAAGGAAATAAAAGAATAAAAATTAAAAATACTTAAACAGCACTTTAATCGTAATAAAGAACTAATTAAGTATTTTTTTTATTATCGTAAATCATAAAATAATCATTCTCATCAATATAATTATAATTACCTAGCACATAGTCATAAATTTTTTTACTAAACTGAACATATTTTTTAAATTTTATTCGATCAACCAAGAAAACACAAGTTTTTTTCTTACAAGTATTATCTATTTCTTGAATAACTCGTATATCCCCATGATATCCTAAATTACCATCAAGTAATAAATCATACTTACCAATGTCCATATTATTATAAAGTTTAATTGCATAATTATTAACAAATAAAAAGTAATATTCATCATAATCACCAATATACTCATTTAAAAGCCTAGTTTTTTCTAAAATATAATTTTCACTACTACTACTATTCCGCAAATACCAAAAATTACTTTTATCTAAACTAATAGAATAATCAAAAAAAATAATACACTTAAATATATAACAGACAAAAATTACATGAAGGCTTACCAGCAAAAGAAATCGATAATAAAGTCGCAATTTCATCACATCAAAGTTCTCTAACACACAATAAATAACTGGAATTAAACAAACAACAAAATGTCCTAAATCAAAAATAGGATAAGAATTAATTTGAAACATTAGAATAAACAAATATTTCTTATTTCTAAATCTTCCTTTAAAAAGTTTAATTACTAAATATAAACATAGTAAAATTTCTAATAAAAAGAAAATACTAAATTCTAAATTACTTTTCCCAAAATCCACCATTCCTAAAAAACAATAATTAATAAAATCAAAGAAAGCACCCTGAATAACAAGATAAAGACTAACAAGAAAAAAAGGAATAAGATAGATAAATAAACTCTTTAACTTATTTTTACTATAAAACAAAACAGGAATTAACAAAAATAATCCAATACTTTGTTTAGAAATGAAAATAAGACCTGCTAAAAAAGAAACAACACCATAATATTTACTATCATGACTATCTAACAAATAAATAATCACAAATAAAAGAAACAGACAAAAATAACTGTAAGAAGGAAAATAATAAATAATAATAAGTGGATATAATAATAGCAACTTATATAACCCTAGTCTCTTATACAAAATAATTGCTAAAAAACCAATTAATATACAATCAAACAAATGAATACTAATCAAATAATTCCCAAATAAATGAATAAAAATACTACTAAGAAAAAAGTAAAGTGGTGTAACCATAACATTAAAATCACGATAAATTACCAATCTCTTTGCTATATTATAACTAAAACCATAACACCAAATCTCATCCCCATTCAAAGGAAGAAAAAATATTTTATAACAAAAACTTAAAATAAATACTATAACAAAAATAAATATGTATTTTAAAAAAGATTTTTTCATCATATCACCCATTTTTATAAAATCTAAAATTATATTTATTATCTATATATTGATAATTATTTTTTACATATGTATCAAATTCTTTCCACTGAGTAATTTCTGTGTTTTTTATAACAAACAAACACAACTTTTCCTTACATAAATCATCAATTTCTTTAATTCTTTTTTGAACACCATGATACCCAACATTACCACTCAATAAAAAATCATATTGATTTATTGGAATATTATAATAAAGTTTATAAGCATAACCATACCAATCACCTATAAACATATAATTATACTGTTTCTGTTTATCAGATATACTTTGAAAAAACAAAAAATTTATATTATTATCATTTCTCATAAAGAAAATATCAGAGGACATACGAATATTTTTTAATTGATAAGGAAAAAAAGCAAAAGAATAACCAATAAGAACCACCAAAAGCCAATATTGTTTCAAAGAAAAAGAATAATCATATAAAAGATAAAAATAAGGAATTAACGCCAAAAAAATATGTCTATCATCAAAAATAGGATAACTCATCATTTGAAAAAATAAAACAAATAAAATTCTTTTATCCCTCGAATGAAACTTAAAAAATAAAATAATCAAATGAATAATCGCACAAATTTCTACTAGAAAAAAAGCAGAAATAATCTCTTTATTATGTTCGTTAAAATCAAACATGCTTCCAAAAACGCAATCTATAAACACCCAAAATGATTTATTCGCTATAAAATAAAAACTAATAATAACAAATGGAATCAAAAAATAAAATATACTTCTTAATTTCTTTTTAGAATAATAAATATACGGAAAAAATAAAACCAAACCAATATTTTGTTTAGTAATAAAAATAAGACCTATCAATACTCCCACTAAAAAATTATGATCATTATCTTTAGACAATAAAAAGAAAACAAACATAAATAAAAATAAACTAAGTAAATTGTATCCACTATATCCAACAATAAGAAGTAACAAAACACTAGTTAATTTACAACCATATTTTTTATAGGAAATTAAAAATAAAAAACCAATTAATATACAATCAAATATATGCATACTAATAACCTTATCCCCAAAAACATTTAGAAAAAAACTAGAAATAAAAAAATAAAGTGGCATCTGTAAAACGTTAAAATCTTGGTATATCATCATCCCATTTAAAATATTATGACTAAACCCATATACCCAGATTTCATCACAATAAAGAGTACTACATACAGAAATATAGAAAAAAAAGAAAAAAGCACAAATAAATACAATCAAATAAATAAAAAATTTTTTCATATTAATAAATCCTCTCATATAGAGTAAAATACTTATCATCATATAATACCTTATAATGACTATCCTTACTTAAAACAAGAAATAACATTTCTTTCTTTTCCACCAAAACATGAGTTACATCATATTTCTCAAAATCTTCCTCATAATTTTTAGATATATTTTTCATTTTATCAAAAATACTATAAGTCATCCCATTAAATTCTTTTAAATATAAATCACACCTTGCATCAATAAATACAGGAATATCATTAAATAATAAATAACTACCATAATCATAACCATTATATAACTTTATATTTTTATAATCTAAATTTTCTTTAATATAATGAACAGCATCAACTGGATAATCTTTTTTTAAAACAAACGATTCTTTAGAGTGATTTAAAAATTGATAATAGGAAAAAATAGCTATTCCTAAAATTAAAATAAAATACAAAAATTTATTTTCTAATAATATTTTTCCTAAAATATCAAAAGTAGAATCATGAAGTTCATTAAGAGAACGAATACAAATAATTCCAATCTCAATAATACCAATTGTATAAAAGAAGGAAAGATGTCTAATAGATACTAAAGACATAAAAGCTAAACCACCTATCATAAATAATTCCCGCAAATATATTTTAGTATTAGTAAAAATCAATACAATAATAAAAATTAAAATTGAAACCAGAAAAAAGGGATGTTCAATAACAACCAAAGGAAGATGCTCTAACAAATATTTTTGACTATCTCCTGCCATAATTCTAAAAATATAGGTATAACATATCTTACTTGGAGATAAAAAACCTAAAAACAAACTAATTCCAAAAGTAATAAATAGCAATTGAATATGAGAAACTTTTTCTATTTTTAACTTAAAATTATTCTTTATTTTAAATCTTCTTTTACTAATCAAATACAGAATATGTTCTCCAAAAAAAGGAAGAAAAAGAATAAAGAAAAAGGGCCAAACAGTAGCATGCACATTAGCAATTAAAATACAAAGAAAAAAAATAACAACGGAATATCTTTTCTTACCCGTTTCAATAATCTTATAAATAAAATAAAATTCTAATAAAAAACTAATTAAACTAATTAGTTGTGCCCTAGCAACAGCAAACACTGATAATTGAAAAACACAAATAATAGAAAGAATAATAGAAAAAAATTCATTTTTATTTAATTTCAAATTAACATAATAAATAGTAAGACCTAAAAAAATAAAAATTAAAACTGTAGTAACATAAATTCCACAATAATCAAACCAATCATATACCAAATAAACAAATAAATCATACAACCAATGTGGATAAGTATATGGTAAATTAGCAATCCAACAATAATGATCCAAAAAATCAATTCCATTATGATAAATATAGTTACCTAATTTAATCATATAAAATGTATCTGTCTGAAGATATCGATAAGTAAGTCCTATACATAAAAACGAAATTACTAAAATTCCAAATAAACGGTATTTTTTTATCATATATGACCTTCAACTCTCTTCCTACCTATAAGTATATAATATTAAAAATAATTATTCAATTAAGTTAACAAAAAGGATAATGTAAAATTTTTTTGACTGTACAAATTCATATTAAAATTACTACAAGCAAAAAATTGATTAAAATTGAAACTACTTTAAAGAACAGAACTTCATTTAGAAAAATTAGTAATAATACAAAAAAGAACTAATACTATTTGTAGAGAAATAGAAAACAGAAGATATAAAAAATAATAAAATAAGAAATATCAAAAATAGAATAAACATTAACTTGAAACACTAAAATAAATAAACCAATAAACTTTTTAACTTATTTTTACTATAAAACAAAACAGGAATTAAGATACAATCAACAAAATGAACACTAATCAAATAATTTCCGAATAAATTAATAAAAACACTACTAATAATAAAATTAAGTGATGATTGTAACAGGTACCCCTAGATAAATCATCATACTCTTTAAAATATGATAACTAAATCCTGAGATAAACTCTAAATTTTTTATTCATAATCATTTTTTTCTAATCATTAATATCTCTTACATCATCATAAATACTATTTGCCTTAACATAAAATTTCATAATTATTTTGACAACAAAACTAGGCCAAATTTTAGAAAACATAATAATATCTTCTTTTTTTCGCAAATCACTATTAATAAATTTTACTGTTGTTGCATGATTATGAATTCTATAAAAAATTAAATTTTTACTAACATATCCAATTCTTCCCTTCTGTTTAGCAAATTTTAAAAAAGTATCCCAATCTAATGAAAACTTAAGTTCAGAAGTAAAAATATCCTTTTTACCAAGTAATAACTTATTATACGTAACTGATGGACAATTAATGCTACTCCCAAAAGCTAAAGAGAAAATTTTAAAAAATTTTAATTGATTCAAAAAAGAAAAACGTAAAGGTAGTTTCAAAAACTTTTTAACTTTCCCATTCAAATCTTCCATAATCATTCCATTTTTCAAAATACAATAATCCGTACAAACAAATAAAACATTATCAAAATTCTTATAAAATTTTAAAATTTCTTCCAAATAATTGTGTCGATAAACATCATCTTGATGAACAATCGTCACTAAATCAGTTTTTGCCTTTCTATATCCAAAATTCCAATCATCTTGAATATCGCTTTTTCCATGACGCACATATAATTTAATTTTATACTTATTGGCTAAAAATCTAATAAATGAATTATCTGTTGAAGTCACAATAATAATATTAGAATAAACGGTTTGATGATACAAAGATAAAATACATTCCTCTAAGTAACAACATTCTCCATAAGCACAAATAACAAAAGTATGAGAATAATTTCTATTACAACTTTTAAAAGTCCAATATTTACTAAATAAAAAATTATAAGGAACAGTAAAAAATAAAGTTAATAATGGCGCAATTTTACTAGAAATATGCAAAACATCAACCCACAAATAAATACAAAACATATTAATAAAAAAAGACGACAAATAAACTACATAATACTTCTTTTTACTCCCTTTATTACTTTTAAAAACAAACCCTTTTTGAATACCATATGCCACAACACAAGAAAAAATATAAGCAAAAAAATTTGCCAAAAAATAATGAATATTAAAATGAAGCAAAATATAATAAATAATTAAAGAATTTAAAGAATTAAAAGCCCCCACCAAAGCAAATCGAATAAATTGAAAAAAATTATTTTCTATAAAATTAAACATAAATCAATCACACCTTTGTTTTTATCTAATAAATCCATAAATATAAATGTAAAAAAACATCAACCCAAAAACAATATAGTAAAGATGAATAAAAATCTTAATAAGAATAAAATTTAAAAATTTTTTAAATTTTTCGAAAACAAAAAATAATACGAAAAAGATAAAAGAAACAACCAAGCTAACTTTGATATATGGTGGGTAATATAATAAAGAAATATCATTTTCACCAGAAACAAGAGGAACTGATATAAAATAATTGAAAACTCTATCCAATTTTACTTTTTTACCATTAACATAACAAACATAATTATCAACATAATTTATAGGCAAAAACAACCTATCCTTATCCTTTGTATTAACACGCAAACTTAATTTATTTTTATCAACCTCAACATGATTCACAATATCCTCTTTCTTATAATTAGAAATAAACTCATTGAATTTATTAATATTAATCTTAAAAAAATTCAAATTTTTAACACAAGTATCCTTATATAACGAAATAGAAACCTTAACATTTTCCTTTTCAAAAACACCCAAATCTCTTATAGAAAAAGAATTAAAATGATAATTACTTTGTTCATTAACATTAGGATTATACAATAAATTATTATTAATACTTATAGAACGTAAAATAAAGCTATCATCCCCAATAAAGAATTGATCAATACCAGTATATCAATTGAAGAAATGTTTAAATATAACTCACTTAACTCAGAAATATCAATATCAAAAGTAAAAGTACGATCTGAATCTGTACAAATATTATTTTTTATTTTCCCATTTATCTCGATATTTTCAATAATATTTCCCTTTTGATGAAATAAAGTTTGATAAATTTGATTTTGATAATCAACAACATCATTGCTATAATTTTTTTCATCAAAAGAATAATAAGGAATTGAAAATGATAAACTATTTTTTAATTCATAAAGATTATACAACTTATTATTAGAAACAAAGGCATAACTAGGGTTATTTATTTTTTCTCTTGACAAATACCAATGAATTCCCAATAAATTATCAGTAAACAAAGTTCCACCAGAATCCCCATTATATCCTAATTTTTTCAAAGAAACGCTCGTATTTTTATTAGTTAAATGCCAATCAGAAATCACTGGTTTATCCACCATAAAACCATAATTAGGAACTAAACTAGAACCGAAATCTCGATAACGAAAAAACTGTTTTTCTTGTTTTAAAAAAGAGTATAAATCATTAGAAATTTTAGAAGAATAATCCGTATTCTCATTCGATAGTTTAGGAGAATGAATACCAACATATCCTAAAGATAAAGTAATACAACTAAAAAGAGAAAAAAACAAAAGAATATATTTCTTTAAAAAAAGATTCTTTAAAAGAAGTACATTGATTGCAAAAAGAAGAGATAAAACCAAAATCACCAAAATATAAAATATAAGTTCCTTAGAACATAAACCAACACTAGGATTACTAGCAGCACTAATCGGTATATACTTAAAATAAATAAACAATAACAACAAAAATACAAAAACAAGATAAAAATAATTATTTTTTTCTATAGGAAACTGCAGCTTAGAATTTAATTCCAGATAATAAAGAACCCCAAGATAAAGAACCATAATCGAAATAAAACCATAACGATAAGGAAACATATTATAACTACCAGTATGCCACATAGAATTAATTTGATTAAATAAAATTCCGGAAAACATAATAACAAACAAATAAATAAATAAATTCCTAATTTTTTTATTCGTTAATTTACTTTTTAACATTATAAAAAATAAAATAATTGGAAAAGCATAATAACAAACAATGAACAACTTATCAGGTATATCAAAAAAAATAATATCTTTTAATGAAAACGAAGAAGAAAATCTTGATGAATTCAAAACATTACATAAAGTTGGAAATACAAAACCAAAAGATAACCCTAATGCTAAAATAGTACCAAGACTTAAATTAAGTAAAAATTTATTTCTTTCTTTTTTATCACACAAAAAATGAACATAACCAAACGATAAAAATAAAACAAACAATAACTCCATATAAGTAATATAAAAAGAATAAATAGTCGATAAAAATAAGATAAAAACATACAATTTATAGTCTCCATTATCGCTAATTTTTTTCAACCCATATAACAAAATAGGAAACAAAATAACATTATCTAACCACACAAAATTTGTATGATATACAATAACCCAACTACTCAAGGCATATAAAACACTAAAAAAAACTTTCCACGAAAAACGAACTTTTTTATAAATTTTATCAAAAAGAAAAAAAGATGTTACCGACATTAAACATAACTTAATAATCAATAAATAAGAGAGAAAATAAGGAATGTTACTTCTAGAAGTAAGAATTAGAAGCCAAGATAAAGGCGATAAAATTCCATAAACGGATATCAAATCATACATATCACTACCTAAACCAATTTTATAATTCATAAAAATAGAAACTTTTCCCTGAAAAAAATCATACATATAATAATAAACTGGTAAATAGGCCTTTCCAAAATCCCCATTAATTATAGTATTTTTACCAAAAGGATAAACACCATTAATTATAAAAACAACAAATAATAACAATAAAACAATAAATGGAGAAACCAATAAAGAAAGTTTCTTTCTACAAAAAAAGTGTTTCAACCTACTCATAACTACCTCCCCATTAACTAACTCTTTCAAATAAAGTAAAATACTTATCATCATGTAATACATCATAATGACCATCCTTACTTAGAATAAGAAATAACATTTCTTTTCTACCAAACATGAGTGACACCATACTTTTGAAAATCTTTCTCATAATTCTTAGGTATATTTTACATTTTATAAAAAATACTATAAATCATTCCATTAAATTCTTTTAAATATAAATCACACCTTGAATCAATAAATACAGTAATATCATTAAACAACAAAAAATAAATAGTAAGACATAAAAACGAAATTACTAAAATTCCAAATAACAAATAAACGATATTTTTTTATCATATATGACCTTCAACTCTATCCCTAACTACAAGTATATAATACCAAAAATAATTATTCAATTAAATTAACAAAAAAAAACTACAAAACATGTAGTTATGATATTTTTTTATACAATCCAAGTTTTTCTAAAAAAGGAAATAAAATATCAGAATTATCCTCTCTATCGTTCAAAGGTGGAAAAACATAGAAGAAAGATATCTCAGACTCCCTAGATAACTGTTCAACATCATGAGACTTTAGCAATGAACGATTTAACAATACTTTCTCACCTGCTACCTTTTCAAAACAATGATTATCTAACATCACCAATTTATTAATCATCAGTACTGATGACTCCATTAAATAAAGAATATCGCCGCAAAAAGAATGAGAAAAAGAATAATCAGTATTATTTAAATCCACTAAAATAACATTTGCATCTTTATATTCAACCAATAAATTTTTAATATCCTTTTCACTACATGAAATCATATTTTTATCATTATAAAATAAAAAATCCTTCTTATTAATCTCTATTGCGACAGTATAATAATGTTTAGACAACTGTTTCTTTAACATATAAATTAAAGATGTTGCTCCAGCATGATTAGTCAAATTTCTAAATCCAATTACTCTAACATCAGATGAATAATTTTCAACCATTGAATTAATGTCAACACTAGATATTTTTTGCAAATGAGCAACATCACGATAACTATTAGGATTATTATACAAATATTTCACTTCGTCTTCATTATGAGCAAAATTATAAATTCCCATACTAATCAAACTAGAAATATACACATCACCATTAACCACCGGATTATCATTAAGCAATAAAATAATTTTACTAACATCTAATCCAACAGACAACTTTTTTATATTATTAATATCTGCATAATTTTGAATAGCGGTAATATCTAGAAACATCTTATTAAAAAAGAAATTAGAAAATGTTTGTACAATCTCATCAGCAGTAAATTCACCACTAATAGACTTAATAATATCAACATCCAAATTCACAAATTTATTAGAATTTAAATTCGAAACAATTACATTCATAAATTCACCTCTATTCTATATAAACAACCTTTGTTTCGCCACTAATTGGAATAACTTTTCCCAAATTAAACAAAGGAAATTCCATCACAATATAAGCTGTAACTTTGTAATGAACACTGCGAGCATTATCAATCTTACAGGAATCAGTTGCTCCCAAACAATTATAAGTTGGAACAATACAAACTCCACGTTCAACCAAAATACCACTATCATTAGCACACAAACTTCTAATGCTTTGGTTATTTGAATAATTATAACTTATTTTTTGTAAATACTCATCAACTCTACTTTGAGTACTATTCTCTCCTGTAAGTTTTTTGGGATCAGACCTTTCCAAAATATTCACAATATTATTTTTTATCCGAAAAGTTTTAGAGATAGTAATAGACATAGACATAAAACAAATAAAAACTGCGAAGAAAACCGACATTACCCTCAAAATAAAAGAACCACCAAAAGCATCTTTCATGACTAAAACTCACCACCTACCTTAAATAAATCGAACTAGTTTCACCCTTTATTGGAATCACAAATTTTTGATTAAATAAAGGAAAAGATATCACCAAATAAACGGTTACATCATAATAAACTTTATTATCATCAATAGGATTACGTGCTATACAAACTCCATTAGAATAAATATTACCATTGTCATAATTAATTCCTTGACATGTTTTTTTTAACATTTCTTCATTATTCAAATTCAAACCAATATAAGTAAAATCTTTCAAATACTCACGCATAACATCTAATGCCCTGTGATTAACAACACTACTATTATATTGATATTGTTCTAATATGTTAATTACTCCATTTTTAACCCTAAAAGTTTTAGCGTAACTTAAAGCAATAGTCATGAAAGACACATAAAAAACAATAAATACTATTATTAGTCTAAACATAAATGTACTACCAAATGCATCTCTCATAACCTAATTCGCCTCCATTTTAAATATTTAATTTCAACCCTATTTCGTAGATGCAATATTTTTCCATTGATTTTCAACATAGCCTTGAGCAAGTGGTACTAATATTCTAACAACCCCAGCAATTAAAGCAATAGCAAGAATAGTCACAACTACCATACTTAATTCACCCGTAGATTCTTTCATTATAAATCACCTCCCTTACCATAATTAAGCAACTGCTGTAAATGAAAGTAACATTGATACAATTAGCAATATCATACCACCCCCACCAGTACAAATTAACATAACCATAGTCATACTTTCCATTTTGCTTAAACGATTTTTATACTTTTGTTCTCTAGCTTTTTGTTGCAAAGCAGAAACACTCTTAGAAAAAGCAATCAATTGTGCATGTTTTTTTTCCTGTTCACCCAGCCCCAAACGATACAATAATCTCATCATACGAACAGAATCTCGAACTGGATACATTGCAGCAAAATCCATATATGGCTGCACCGTTGCATCTCCAGCTTCGATTTTTGAAATCAGAACTTTCAATCCAGGTTTAAATACTTCAGGTGCATCATCTACACTCCTAGCAAGAGCAACAGGAACAGTATAATGTTGAATTAAAACCTCTAATCCCTTCAAATAATAAGGCAATAAAGAATCAACTTCATTTAAATGATTTCTATAATATTTTTTCAAATTGATATATTGCATCTTAAATGTCAAAAAACCGCAAATAAGACCAAGCATAATATTTAAAAAAGATAAATCAGAAATAAAAACAAAAATAAACAAAACTGTAACTAGTGCACCATTTTTTATTCTCTTCATAAAAACTGAATTGGGATCATAAACTTTATCTCCATACTTAGCGTAAAGTAAAAACTCATAATCACTTTCTTTTAATAAATAAAATATATCTTTACTATCAGAAACAAACTTACCTGAACTAACTCTACCCGTATAAAAGAAAATAAACAAAGCAATAGCGCCAACTAAAAAAATTTCAATCATTATTCAGCACCTACATTCTCATTATAATATTTTTCCCCTTTTAAAAGAAATAATGTATTAATAAAAACTAATGAATGCAACAATAGTCTAATTATAAAATTATCTAGCATAGCTATATAAGAATCTACACCTAACAATAACTGAATCAACATAACAATTCCATACAATGCAACACCAAAAATCAAAAATTGCTTATGGAATTCAGAGCGATCCATTCTATCACGATATACTCCTTCAACAAGAGCATCTATATCTGTTAACATATTTTCAAACGTTTCCTCTGTATCCTTTGCACCTTCCTTTGTTACCTGTAAAAATAATTGATGCATATTTTTAACCATAAAATAAGGATACTTTGCATTCATATATGCAATAGAATCATTAACGTCCCCTTTTTCATAAGAAAGTGCAATCATTGTTTTCACATCAGACAAAACTGGATCTTCTAAAATTCCAGACTCAACCACACCTTCCAATGACTTAATAAAAGCCTGCGAAGTAGCAAACTCCATAATAGTATTAGTAACATAGACTTGAATTTGTTCAAAAATAAACTCACTATATTGTCTTTTTGAACGCAAATAAGTTATATATGGAATTGAAATAACCGCCAAACATGCATAAACAATAGAAACCAGCAAATTATAAAAATATAAATATCCAATTGCAGCAGCTATGCTAGCAAAAAGGACAATTTGAAAAAAATATTGTCGAGGAGTATAGTCTAAACCCAAAGCTTTAATTTTTTTACGCATTTCCTTATAAGAGTAAGGAGCATACTTATTATACAATCGATTTGCTTGTTCATTAACAAACTTATATACTCCACCACCAGTACTAGTTCGATAAGTGACTATGAATACAAGAACAATTCCTACAATAATTACTTCCAATATAATCACCTCACTCTACATTAACATCATTATACAACATTTTATTTGAATTAACAATACCCATATTATTCACACCAACATTATTTTGAACTTTAGAATCTACAGTATTATACATATTTGTGTGATTCCCAACTTGACTAACATTGTTTGGCTGCAAATTAGTAGCATATGATTTTACATTTGACATTTGTATATTACGATTATTAACATTTTGATTATTATTAATAGTACGATTAGAAACAGGAGCCACAGTAGAACTTGAAGAAACATTCTTTGTAATCATTCCACTATTCACAAGATTATAATTAGAATACGAATTAACAGGTTGTTGAGCATTCATGTTTTTATCAAAAGAAGTCATTGAAGATTGAACCATGCTATTCTCCTTTTGAGTAGTAGGTTCCCTAAACTCTTCCTTAACCAAAATATCAGGTTGCATAATAACGCCTTGACTTTCTAAATAACTAAGCAAATATTTAGTTGGATTATGAATCTCCGTTGAACCATCAGGTGTTCTTTTATAAATAATTTGATAACCTGCTTTATTATTATCATCAACATAAAATTCAACAACCTCTGAAACTTCACGTTTAAATCTCTGTAATTCCTTACTATAATATCCCTTAATATGAACTCCCAGTTGAACATACCTGTGAATACTTCTAAGAAATTGATCCATATCAATACTAGATTCCAACAAACTATACAAACGATTTGGTATAGATTCAGCCTTATCAGCATGAATTGTCGATAAAATATTATGACCAGAAGAAATGGAATCTCTAACAGCCATTACTGCCTCAGCACTACGAACCTCTGAAAGTAAAATCCAACGGGGATTTTGCCGCATACAAGTAACTAAAACATCAGCATAACTGGCAATATTATTAGTTTTCATCGCTACAATATCACGTTCAGGAAAAATTCTATCTAAGTGAAGTTCTAAAGTATCCTCTATAGTAATAATCTTTTCATCATACTTTGTATGTGCCGCCATATATTTAACAAATTCAGTCTTACCACTACCAGTTTCTCCACTAACAATAATATTACAATGACCCTCAACACATTTCAAAATAAAATCGTGAATATCTAATCGAATATAATCTTCTTTAATAATTTTATCTTTTTCTAATCTAATTTTAGCAGGAGTCTTACGTATTAAAACGGCAATACCATTTCTAGCAATAGACTCATGAACAAAATTCATACGAAGTTCCGCACTTTCAGAATCCAAAAAAGGATTAGCCATATTAAAAGATTTTCCCATAGAATTAGCACACTGAAAAGCCATTTTTTCCATAAATGCATTATTAACTGCTGGATTTTCAACTCTATATACCCCTTTAGATAACGACTTCAACCAAACTTGTCCACCATTACTATAAGAGATATCTGTAATATCATCATTATTTAGATACTCTTGAAGAGGTCCAAAATCAACTTGAGTAAATTCGTTTTTCATATCTATCCCTCCGAATTATCCTCTTGACTATCATCTAAATTACCACTGTCTGTAGTAGTATTTGTAGTAGACAATATTTCATCAACAGATACCATTTTAGTTTTTTCATTGATGAAATTTTGGATGTCCTTACTGCTTACATAAACAGCATCTTCTTTTTGTATTTCTTGCGTATTAGGAACCAAAATTAACTCAACACTATAACTATCAGACAAATAAATAGCTTTTCTAAATAACAAATGCATATCCTCAGGTAATGCAAACATCATATAAGCCGGAGTTCTTACTTCTGAAGAATCATCAAAAACATGTCTACCTTCACCATCCTTAACATCTAAAATAGTAACATTACTAATAAATTTACCAAACATAATTGTACCATCATCACTTTTGGCTTTAAAATAAATATTAATAACATCATCAGGTTGCATACTATTAGCATAAGTAGAATCCATATCAACCCTATAACTAATTACTGTTTCATTATTTTTAACATTTAAAAAAGCAGAATTAGGTAAACTATCAGAACTAGTAAGAAGATCTTTATAAAACAAACTTCCCTCAACAATCATTGTATTATATTGTGAATACTTTCCAACAATCTCTTCTTGATTTGCATAATAACTTCCTACTAAAAATGATGCAGGAACATTCATATAACTAATCATATCAGCCGTTATAGCTTTCTTAGGTTGAATATCTTGATTAGCATATGGAACTCTCGTTAAAGCCACTTTTTGATTAATTCTATAATTATAACCAAAAAACAAAATAATCACACACAAAAGAATACCTATAATAGTAACAGTATTTTTATTACTAACAAATTTTTTCAACGAATCTTTCATTTTTTCCTCCTTCAATTAAACAACAAAATTATTCTTCACCATCATTATTCAAAGAATTATCATCCAAATTATCAGATGTATTTACTTTATCTTCTGTACTAGATAATATTTCATCAACAGAAACCATTTTCGTTTTTTCATTAATGAAATCTTGAATATCCTTACTGCTTACACTTACTGTTGTATTTTTATCTAATTTTTGAGTATTAGGAACCAAAATCAACTCAACATTATAAGTATTACTTAAATAAATAGCCTTCCTAAATAACAAGTGCATATCCTCAGGTAAAGCAAATAACATATAAGCTGGAGTTCTAGCTTCTGTAGTATTTTCAAAAACTCGCTGTCCATCACTACTCTTCATATCCAATATTTTAATATTACTAATAAATTTTCCAAACATAATAGTACCATCATCAGACTTAGATTTAAAATAAATATTAATAATATCATCAGGCATCATACTATTTGCATAAGTAGAATTCATATCAACCTTATAACTAATAACCGTTTCATTAGAAGCAACACCACTAAAGGCTGAATTTGAAGTCTTAGAAGAATCAGTTAAAAGATTAGTATAAAATAAACTGCCCTCAGCTATCATAGCATCATCCTTCGCATATTTTCCTACAATTTGTTCAGAATTAGAATAATAACTTCCTTTGATAAATGCTGCAGGAACATTCATAAAAGAAATCATATCCGAAGTAACTTTTGTTCTTGGTTGAATAGTTTTATTAGCATATGGTACCTTTGACAACGAAACTTTCTGATTAATTCTATAATTATATCCAACATACAAAATAATAATGCACAAAACCACCCCAATAATAGTAATAGTATTTTTATTACTAATAAATTTTTTCACTGAACTAGATAAATTCATTTTTCTACCTCCTCATTCATTCTTTCACCTTTTATAACTCATTTACTCTAATCTTCTGGAATACTTTCACCACCAGGAAGTGATTCCTCATCATCAAATTCCAAAATACCACTCAATTTATTTTTTATATCTACACTACTCTCAACGTCCGAATCTACCCTTAAACGATATTTATCTGTTTTACTAGTAGCAACTACACTAACCTTAGGTGGTTTCTCCATAATATCATAAAAAGTTAAAGAATATCCATCGCCAATACCAACTATATTTGCAAAAAAACGCCTAGTACAGTTTGCTACAAATTTTTCTTCCATTATCTTTAAGTTTCCCGTTTTTCTATAGTAAGTTAAATCTATTGATTCAAACATAGCTGCCTCTACAGATTCTTTTAATACATAATATTCACTTTCATCATTGATTGTAATATTTTGAAAATAAACAATAAAAGTTAATCCAAACATTCCTACTAAAACCATTCCTAAACTTAAGTAAGCATATTTCATTTAGAATTCACCTCCAACATATCATTGTGCCTTATCACAACTTGCGCTATATTCGCCACTCTTACAATGCTTTCCTTGTCTTGTACTAAATTTATCCTCAGTAATAAAATTACTATTTCCATCATTAGTCATATCATCATACTTTGAATAATCACCTAAAGTACTTTTTAAGTCTGAAAATCTATTTTTAAGGAAAAGAGTTTCATAACTAATATTTTGATTTTTAAGCCGTGAAAAACTAGAATCAAATTGAGAATATTCTTTCCAGTTTTTAGGAATATTATTATTTGGAAATGGAACAGTTACATCAATTGAACGATATCTAATTTTATTAATTGCATTATTAATATTAACACTACACTGTGCATTATACGAAAGAGTTGCACCATCAATTAAACTCAAATTATCAAAATTTACACTAACAAATGGAAAAGAATTACCGCTGGCATTTATAGGAACATAATACTTACTCCCAACATCACCCTTAACATATTCTTCCTCACTTAAATTCAAATCTGAATATTTAACTTCTCCACTACCATTAGCTTTAAAATAAGCCTGACTAATCTGATAACTAGAGTTAAAAGTTCGAATATTACCTTCAACCCAATTACTCTTATCTACAGTTCTATTTTTAAATGTTCCGTAGTTTTGGGTAAAATCACTCTTCTTAGCATCATTAGAATCTCTAAAATCAACTACATTATCACTATCTAAATCTTGAAGATTCTTTGAAGCTTGTCCTCGAACAAATTGATGATAAAAATTAACATTATAAAGAATTTGTTGTGAATTTGGCTCTGCATATAAGTAATCTACCCCCGGTTTCAAAGACACTAAAATTGTATCAGTAGGCAGAACATTAGAGGAACTACCACTATCAAAAGATACATAAATTTTATTATTATACGTATTATTTTCTGAAGTATTTTCTGAATAAGTACCAGCAAAATTCCAAGAAATCTGATTTAGATAGTCATATGCAAAATTAACACTTCTTCCTGCCTTAACCGTACTACCATTACTAAATCCTTGTAATTGCAAATTTATATTTTGAGTATAATTAACATTTGCAGAAAATTTAATGGGAAAATAATAATATTCTGTTCCCCCTTCATTCGTCAAACGTACATTAGAAGAATTAATCTCAATCGTTTTTCCATTTGTTTTGCTTTTAAAATCATCTACTGATATTTTATAATAATATGTACTATCAATAGTTTTACCACACGTCAAATTTTTTTGCCAACTATCACAAGACGAATGAGTATCTCCATTACAAACAGGTGCTACCAAATTAACCGGTTCAGGAGTATTTGAATATGAACAAGTTTTACTATCATATTGCCCACAGCCACTACCAATACAATACTGAGCTGTATCAAAACATGTCTCTTCTACTTTCTCTTTAAACGCTAACGTCAAGCGTCCTTTACTTTTTACCCAAGATGTCCAAGCCCATCCAGTCTCATGATCTTCACTCGTAATATGAATTAACCTTCCTTTAAACTGTCCTGCTCCATCACCTTTATAATTTGCATATTTATGAAATTCTTCAAAACTATCCACTTCATAATCTATACCATAAGTAAAACAATTATTACCATAACTTCCAGAAAGTTTCTGAAATTTTCCAGGATTGCCTAGTCCACTCGAATTAGATGGTTGTCCCCTTGAAATATCAACATACCCACGAGCAAACGTCGCAGTAAAACGAACTGTATCGCTCATTCCACCCACTGTAACACTTCTTCTAACTCCAACAGTTTTTTGTATTCCATCAAAATTCCGAGTTTCATTAGAATTTTTTGAATAAGTTTTATTACTTTGACCACTTTTTGCATTACATTTTTGATCAAAAATACTATCACAAGCGTCAGGATAAAAACCAATTTCTGCAGAATCAACTTTAGGTACAAGCTTATTACCACTTTTACCAACAACTCTTACAACTATACGAAATTGAATGTTAGATTCTCCAAATTTGTTTTGAAGATCACTCAAGGATATCCTAGTACTAAATCCAACATTTTTATAAACACAATGTCCCCCCTCTTTTCCAGCAGGACCATTTGCAAGACATGAATCCAACTCACGTTTACCCCCTACGACCCTGTTTTCATAGTAACGCTTACTACTAAGTTTACAAGCATCATCTGTACATCGCATAAAATATAAATTGTAAGTACTATTATCTGTAACCTCTTGACTATAACACTTTTTTCCTCTTTTACATCTAGGATTATTGGCATCTTCATTATAAACAGTATTCCAATTACCTGAATATGCTACAACCCAAACTGTACGATTTGCTATTTCTTTTGACACACCATCTGCGCTTCCAAGGTTGTCCATATGATTTAATGCAGCCCATCCAGCAAAAGTAACATAGTTTTTTGTCACTTTAAATTTTGTAATCTCATAAGTAACTTTATAATTACCATCTTCATCTTCAGGACTAGCATTACAATTTCCAGCAAAAACACTACTAAAAGGAAATAAAATTAAACAAAAGAAGACAATTATTTTATATTTTTTATACTTCATCATTCTAACCTCCTTCTTTTCATAAAACGATAAATTAAATAACCAATAATTCCCAAAACAAAAAGTCCTAAAGTAATCACTAAAATAATAAAATAAGGTTTTTGAAACAAATAACTAACTCGTTCCCAAAAACTAGGATTATCTTCTTCTTCAATCAAATATTGTTCAACAATATCAAAAAAATTCTGATTCTTATTTTTTTCCTCTTTAGAAATTGTTTTTTGACAAATCGGTATATTAATCCCCTTCTCACGAATTGCTTCACACTCATCCGTATAATAATAGTCATTTAAAACAGGTAACTCTAAATTTATACTTCTTAAAGGAACAGAAAAATAACACTCTGTAGAATAAAATTTTAAAACTAAATCGCCATTAGTATTTTCCACATAATAAGTAACTACCCCATCTTTTGAATCAGAATAATTAAACTTGTTATTAATATTACCTTGACTAATAAAATAAATATCTTCCCCCATACCAGAAACAGTAATCATATAATTATATCCATGCAATCTAATTTCCTCAGAAGTAATTGAATCATCATCTAAATCTAAAAACTCATAATGAACTTCAATATTTTTAACTTCCTGTTTCAACCTTAAATACGTCTCATCACTACAAACATCAGCTTGAACATTTAATGAAAAAGTAAAAAAATAGCATAAAATAAGCAAACAAAAACATTGAATTTTTCTATGCATAAAAATACTCCTCTCTACCAATCCCATATCCTAATAACATCATAACATTTTTTAAGAAAAAATCAAACTATTTAAATTAAAAAAATAATTTTTTTGTTACAATTTAGTCAAGAAATCAAAAAAGAAAATAATTCTTTACTCATCTTTATTATTTAGCGAGCAAATTATCACTTTAGAGAATTTAAAATAGCAAATTTTACCTTTTAAATTCTATTCTCTAAAAGTACTTTTCTCCCCACTAGAACCCAAATAATAACTAGGAACCTCCCCACTTACAATTTCCATAGTCAAAGGAATTCTCTTAACAACAGCAACCTTTTTAGACAAAAAAGGCATTTGAATCACAAACTGAACCTTAACCTTAACATAAACCTCAACCATAGCATTATTTACCCCATAATTTTTAATCTTAGACTCAACATCCATAAAAACATCCTGAATAATACTCAAATTAAGCGGAATCCTAGGTCCCACATTAGCAAGCAAAGAATTCCCCGTAGCACTTCCCATTGAAACCGAAAATAAAATTCCCTCTTTCATCTTCCTAGAATAAGAACTAGAAATTCCCGTCTCTGGCAAATCTAACTTAGAAAAATCTCCCCGAACCATAGCATTAAAATCCCGTGTTAAAACATCCGTTAAATCAACCATTACCTGATTTAACTTTTTCGTATCATAACGAATTAACTCAATTCCTCCATTCTCCTTCCGAATAACCTCCAAAACATCTCCAACCTCATGGTTACTCAAATATTTCCTTACCCCATTATTCATTACCAAAACCGACAAACTCTCCACCTCATCCTCAGCACAAGTAATCAATCCCGGTCCCAATACCCGATTAAAATAAGAAAGAAACCAAAAAGCACCCATCACACTCAAAATCATCAAAAATAAAAAAAAGCCCCCAAAATAATTTTTCTTTTTTTTCTTTTTAAACTTAAAATACTTATTCATACTAAAATATATGAAAAATAGAAAAAATAAAGTCATCAATACTTTACACTATTAGACATAAAAATAATTTAAGTATTGTAAAATCTAGCAAAATCATATCATTTTATAGTATAATGTAAAAAAGGTGATGACCCATGAACTTACAAAGTTATTTTAAAAAAAACATTTACGCAAACAGAGGAATGACTTTAGAAGATGACATTAATCAAACAAATGAATATTATAAAATACACGACATTGCTATTATCTATAAAAAACCTACGCCGATTCAAGTAGTTCAAGTAGAATATCCAAAAAATAAAATTAAGGAAGCTTACTTCAATGAGCCATCCACTCTAGATTATACAGGAATCTATAAAGGAAAATATCTAGAATTTGATGCAAAAGAAACAATAAGTAAAACAAGTTTCCCACTTTCCAATATTCACAAGCACCAATTAGAACACATCAAAAGAATCATCAACCATGATGGAATCGCCTATTTAATTGTAAGATTCTCTAGTCTTAATCAAACATTTCTCCTACTAGGAGAAGATTTATTAAACTTCATCGATACAATGAACAGAAAATCAATTCCTTTAGAGTACTTTCAAAAAAATGGCTACCGCATCGAAATGAAATATGCACCAAGACTAGACTATATTAAAATAATTGATAAAATATTAAAAATTAAAGGATGTGAAATTTAATGGAAAAAATAACAAAAAAGAGGAAAAAAAGAAAAACTACTTCTAACAAAATCAATAAATCCAAAAAAAATAATCATTTAGATAAAAAGAAACAAAAAAGAAGTTTTTGGAAAAAAGTTCTTAGCTTCTTCATCGTTTGTGGTTGCCTTGGCATCTTTAGTATATTCGCCTTTTTCATTTATATCGTTGCTAGCTGCGGAGAATTTAATCCAAATGCCTTAGCCAACCAAGATCAAACCATCATCTATGACAAAGACAATAATATCATTGGCAAACTAGGAATGGAAAAAAGAGAATCTGTAACCTATGATAAACTACCACAGGTTTTAGTTGACGCCATCGTTGCCACAGAAGATTCTAGATTCTTCCAACACAACGGTGTCGATGGAGCTAGATTCCTAAAAGCATCCATTGGCCAAGTTTTAGGAAACTCCAGCGCCGGCGGTGCCTCTACCCTTACCATGCAAGTAGTAAAAAACAATCTAACATCAACCGAAAGAAACGGAATAGAAGGAATTATTCGTAAATTTAAAGATGTCTATATTTCAGTATTCTTCATGGAAAAAAAATATACCAAAGAAGAAATTATGGAATTTTATGTAAATGACAGTCTTTTAGGAGGAAATGTCTATGGTGTAGAAGAAGCAAGTAAGTATTACTTTGGCAAATCTGTATCTGACTTAAGCCTACCAGAAGCAGCCATTATCGCCGGATTATTCCAATCTCCCAACGGAGATAACCCATATAAAAATCCAGAAAGAACAAAAAAACGTGTAAACACAGTTTTAAAACTAATGGTAAGACACGGTTATATTACCCAAGAAGAAGCAGATATTGCCTCTAGCATTGATATTTCTTCCCTACTAGTAGGAACAAGTGAAACAAATAACTATCAAGGATTTATCGATACTGTAGTTTCTGAAGTAATCAAAAAAACCAAACAAGACCCTGCTTTAGTATCCATGGAAATCCACACAACAATGGATGCAAGCATCCAAAATGGAATCAATAAAATTTTAGCGGGAGAAGGATACAAATGGAAAGACGATAAAGTTCAAGCGGGAATTACTATTGTTGATGTAAAAACCGGTGCAATATCAGCAATCGGTGCCGGAAGAAATCGAACTGGCGAAAGAGAATGGAACTATGCTACTCAAGAGAAAAGACAACCAGGATCTACCGCTAAACCAATATTTGCCTATGCTCCTGGATTTGAATACGATAATTTTTCCACTTATCAATTATTCAATGATGAAGAATGGCAATACACCGATGGAACACCTTTTAATAACTGGGATTCTGGTTACAAAGGATTGATGACTCTTCGAGATGCCCTTAGTATTTCTAGAAATGTTCCCGCTGTAAAAGCCCTACAAACCGTCCAAAAAGATGTTGGAAACAAAAAAATTGTAAACTTTGTAGAAGGTTTAGGAATTACCCTAAAAGATCATACAGCATACGAATCCTATGCAATTGGAGGATTAGACCCTGGAGTTACTACAACGCAAATGGCCGGAGCTTATGCCGCATTTGCAAATGGAGGCTATTATACTGAGCCATACACTGTAACCTCTATTACTTATCGTAGTTCAGGAAAAACAACTGAATTTGAAAATAAAAAAACACAAGCCATGAAAGACTCAACAGCTTATCTAATCACAAACGTTCTAGAATATGCTGCCCACTACGGATTTAGTGGCGGAACATCTGGTTACCGAGGAACAGTAGCAGCCAAAACAGGTACATCAAACTTTGATGAAGCCACAATGACTGCCAAAAAACTACCTGGTAGCGCAGTAAATGATTTATGGACAGTAGCCTATACTCCACAATATTCAATTGCCCTATGGTATGGATACGCATTCAAAGATATCTCAAGCCAATATTACAACTCTGCCGGAACCCCTAAAGACACTCTAATGGCTGCCATCATGAAAAATATCCCTGTCACAACTGAAAAATTTAACCAACCATCTAGCGTAATTCAAGCACAAGTAGAAGCAGAAACATGGCCAGCAGCAAAACCTAGTCAATATACTCCAGAATCATTAATTAAAACAGAATACTTTATCTCTGGAACAGAACCAACCGAAGAATCAAAAAGATTCGCTAAACTAGATGACGTAACTAATCTAAAGGCAACCTCATCAGGAAATACCGTAAAATTATCTTGGGAACACAAAACACCAGATATTGTTAGTCAAGAATACTTAAACAAATACTTCAGCCAATCTGTCTTTGGAAATGGTACAAGTAAATTTGTCCAAGATAGACTTTCTTATAACAATGACATATTAGGCGGACTTGGGTATGGAATTTACGCTAAAACTGCATCTGGATTAAACTTCATTGCCTTTACCACCGATAAAAGTTATACTTACCACGGCAATAGTAATGTAAACGCCCTAGTCGTAAAAGTAGAATATAGAAACTTTAAAAATAACGCTTCTAACGGTGTTAGCACAAACGTATCCCTTTCAGGAAATAAAAACGACAATGACTCCACTTCCAGTGATTTAAAAATAACCGTTATAGGCGGAAATATTACATTATCCCCTGGTGAAACCTATACAGAAGCTGGAATTAGCATAACCTACGGTGGAAAAGACATTTCATCTAAAGCAAAAATAGAATATTCCTTAAATGGAACAAAATATGATTCCCTAGCTAGTTTAGAAACAGAAGTAAATAACTTATCAGAATCAGGAACCATTACCTACAAAGTAACTTATAAACTAGAAAACGGAGAAACAATAACAAAAACAGCAACAAGAAAAATAACTATAGAATAGCAAAAGTTCATTAGAAAACCTAATGAACTTTTTATTTACAAGTATAACCAAGATCTTGATAGTTTGTTTTTAAATCCTTAAAATTTCTACTTGGAATATTAAACTTTGATAAATCAGAATCACTAATTTTATCCATATCAATAGAATAAATTACCTTATATTCATTATCAACATCCTTATCTACCTTATAAGAAAATCCCTTAATATTACCATAAGTATTCATTTGATTTTCATAAGTAGTACGAACACCAGCCAAGTCTAAAATAGTATTAGTAACACCATTAATTGTACTATCAATAGCATCTCCAACAACACCATCTACAACATCATCAGATTTTAAATTCGCATTACTATCCTTCTCTTCAGATATTCCATCAGTATCAGAATTAACCCCATCTTGCTTTTCACGAGTACTTCTTGTATTTTCATTTGTCTTATCATCTGCACCATTAGTAGTTGTGTCATTATTTTTACTTGTATCAGTAGTAGTGTTATCACTTGTACCATTTGTTTTTGTATTATCACTAGAAACATTATTATCTTGCTTATAATCATAAGTAATCTTAATCATTTTAACATCATTATCCAAATAATCAATATCATAATGAGTAGTTGTAGTAATTCCATTTGAGTCAGTTGTCATCTCGCAAGATAAAGAATCACGCTTAGACCCACAACCAGAAACTAATAATAATACAAAAAATGCAGCAAATAACTTTTTCATTTCATCCCTCCAATCATTATTAATATATCCAAAAAAAGAACTTTCATAATAACAATTTTTTCCAAAAGAAAAATACTTATTTCACTTATAATCTCTATAAATAGACCATAATAAAAATAAGTATTCTAATCTCTAAAAATCACAAGATTTAGGCGTCCTAGGATAAGGAATAACATCTCTAATATTATCAACTCCCGTCAAATAAATAAGAAGTCTCTCAAAACCAATTCCAAACCCAGAATGAGGAACAGTACCAAACTTTCTCAAATTAACATACCAATCTAATTCATCTATATTCATCTCTAATTCATTCATACGATTAACTAACTTATCATAATCAGCTTCTCTCTCCGATCCACCAATCAACTCTCCAACACCAGGAACCTCTAAATCAACCGCCCGAACAGTCTTTCCATCATCATTTTGCTTCATATAAAAAGCCTTAATATCTCGAGGCCAATCCTTAATAAAAACAGGACATCCAAAGTATTCCGTAATATATTTTTCATGCTCTTTAGCAATATCTTCTCCATATTCAGGAGTAAATTCAAAATCTACAGAAGCCTCCTTCAAAATACGAATAACCTCTTCATGCGTTACCCGAACAAACTCACTTTGAACCAATTTCTCTAATTTATTTTTTAATCCTTTTTCAACAAACTTATCTAAAAATTCAATCTCGTCAAGACACTTATCTAAAACATAAGATACAATAAATTTTAAACATTCCTCCTCAATATCCATAATACCATCTAAATCACAAAAAGCAACTTCTGGCTCAATCATCCAAAATTCAGAAGCATGAATTTTAGTATTAGAATTCTCAGCTCGAAAAGTAGGACCAAATGTATAACATTTAGAAAAAGCAGTCGCAAAAGTTTCAGCCTCTAGTTGCCCAGAAACAGTAAGACCTGTCGTTTTCCCAAAAAAATCATCTTCTGCCAGATTTTTGGTATCCCTTGGATCAAGCGTTGTTACCCGAAACATTTCTCCAGCACCTTCACAATCATTTGCTGTAATAATAGGTGCATGAAAATAAATATAACCTCTTTCTTGAAAATAAGTATGAATAGCCATCGCAGCTACACTTCTAATTCGAAATACAGCCTGAAATAACGAAGTTCTAGGTCTTAAATAAGCAACATCCCTTAAAAACTCTCTTGAGTGTCTTTTGGGTTGAATAGGATAAGTCTCATCACTTGTTCCTAAAACCAAAACACGAGTAGCCTTCAACTCAAATTCCTGCTTACCAGAACTCTCAACAATCATTCCTTCAACTTCTATACTAGAACCAACTAATAACTTATTAATCAAATTAAAATTATCCAACTCTTCATCATAAACAACTTGAATCGTTTTAAAACAAGTCCCATCCGTCAAATCAATAAAACCAAAATGAGATTGCTTTCGATGACTACGAATCCATCCATGAACACAAACAGTTTTATTTAGATAATTATCTTCGTATAATTCTTTGATTTCCATTCCCTCACATCCTTAAATATTATTATACACCAAATAAACAAAAATACTAAGAAATTACAAATAATTTGATAAAAAATAGTTTAGTTTTAATATTCTTTAGGAGTTTTAAAAGAATAAAATAAAATAAAAATCACCTCTAAAATTTAAAGATGATCTTTTAGGTCCACTGAATTTCAAAGAACCATTAAAAACAATTTTTTTAACTTAACTCGGCAATAGAATACTTACCATTTAAAGTTTTTAGTATCATTTCAATATTTTCTACTTCTTCTACATCATCAACAGGAAAAATTTTATTATCCTTACACAAAGCGGAATAACACTTTATAAAATGATTTTCTTCTTCATAATCAGTATAAACAATATATTTTTTTTCATCATTCCTAGTAGAAAAACTAAAAATAATATCAAATTCTTTTTCTTGCCCTTCGTGAATTACTTTTATTTTTTTTATCATATTTATCTCCTCGAATACATTGCTGCCGTCGCATTATCTTTTCCAGCACTAATATAGTCATACTCATCTTCACTATTTCGATTATAATTAATAGCATTCCTGCTCAAAGCTGTTTGAACAAGCATATTAGTAATAGACTCTGGATCTGTTGTTCTAGATATAACTTTTATCTCATCTAAAGTAAGTAAATCTGCTACCCCATCACTTAAAAGTAATAACTTATCATAATGGTTATTGTCAATAACAAAGCTTTGAACGGAAGACAATTGACTCATTCCCATATAGCGAAAAATTTGATTTGACCTACGATTAAATCGTAACTGATCAATTTCATCATTAGATAAATTTCTTCCTAATTTGGCCTGCTCATCTCTAAAAACACAAGAATCATCCTCAGTTACTAAACTTAGTTTGCCCCCATCAACAATCATTGCTCTAGAATCGCCAACATTAGAAACAATAGAATAATCTTTTGCCACAACCGCTCCAACAAAAGTAGCACCACCTGCACCATGTAATTTTTGATAAACAAGTTGATTTACTTTTTCTATTTGCAAATTAAATAAATCCAATAGCTTTGCTGGATACAAATAAAGTTCTTCAGGAATACATTGAAACCATTTAGACATCTCATTAACTACAGTCCAACTAGCAATCTCTCCAGACTCCTTTCCACCCATTCCATCAGAAACAACAAGAAGTTTAAAAGCACTATTTTTGGGATGATTCATAATTAAAACAGAATCCTCTTGATTAGTTCTTTTATTACCAATATCTTGTGTAGCATATAAATCATTTCCTACATTATAGTCACTATGACTACTCTTTATTTGCTTACCACTTCTTATTTCCTCTAAACATCTATTTACAGAATTTTGATTAAATTCTAAATGATTTATATTTCTAAGTTTGAAATAATCATTTTCAATTTTATTACATAAACGAGCAGAATCATCATTTAAAGAGTAATTTTCCTCCAATAAATCAGAACGCTTAATTAAATTACCAATATTCTGACTACTATATCCTCCAGTTTTTTCATCATAAAAACCATCAATTTCAAAATATCCATTAACAATAAATTGAATAAAAATTAAAAGTTCATTTGGATTCATTTGAAAATACACAATTGAATTAATTGTAGAATCTCCCAATAAATTTAAGTATTTTCTAATATCATCCAGTTCTGGAAAAAGTTTTTTAATCGCTTCTTCTCTAACATTTTTAGGAAACGAATTAAAATATGCATTATTCTTTTGAGCATCTAAAACATATTCATATAACATCACAGATCTTTTCAATATATATTTAATAAAATTCTTAGTTTCCAAACCCGAAATAGAATCCCTAACGTTATTATCACGTGTAAAGTTATTTCGATTAACTTGATTAATAGAATTATTAAACAAAATAGAAACCAACAACTGAGAATAATCTGGATGACTTCTTAATGTTTCTATCAATGCATTATCAATATATTTATCATCTTGATTCATAATAACTGAACAACTCGTTCTTCACCTCACTTATCATCCTAACATATCTAATTATATCATATAATATTTTTTTATCAACAGTATTACAGTAATTACCAAAATGGAAATTGTAATGTTATGTAGCAAAAAAATTTATATCTCCTTTTACAGATATATTCTTCGTTTTATTTTGTCTTTTATACTTAAACAAAAGGATGTCGATAATTATTTGTTATGACATCCTTTAATTTCAATGCATTTCGTTCATAATTTTATTTATTAAGTGACAAGCAATAAATTTGTTACCTTTTTTAAATTCAGCTTTTTCCCTATTTTATGCTACTTTTCGCAACAATTCTTATATTTCTTTCCTGAACCACATGGTAAAATATTAAAATAACCAAGTATTTTTTCCTTTTAAATTGGTATTTTTAATTTTAAATCTATATTTTTTTATTGAAATATTGCAAGTTTTTATTCAACAACTTATTTAATAACTTATCTAAAAAAATCTATTTTTATTTCAAGTTTTTAATATCAGTATACATTCTAGGATGATATCCTTTTTTATTATAAAAATTAATAGCCTTTTCATTATATGCAAATACATCAACCAAAACATATTCACAATTATTCAATTTAAAATATTCTTCTATTTTTTCCATTAAAGCTTGTCCGACACCTTTACTTCTTATTTTAGATGTAACTATTAATTCGGTAATTATTCCCCTTTTAGGACATTTATAATCTAAATAATCGTATTCTTCATATGGAGGAATCGTACCAATAATAAGTCCAATTGCTTTGTCATTCTCAATTGCTAAATAGCATTTACCATTATTCTTATCTACTTCATCCAAATCAACTAATGCCATCTTCTCATGATATTCAGGATGAACTTGATCTAATTCATCTTTATCAATAGATACAATATATTCTTCAAGCTCTGTTAATAAATCTCTAACATCTCCTAAATATTTATCTTCATATTCTATTATTTCCATCTATTACCACTTTCTAATTATTAAAATACATATCCCTAGTTATTAATAATTGTTTAACAACACTATCTTGATCAAATACTTTTTCAAAAACCTCTTTATCAGTATGGATGAATCCAGCTTTTTTAAATGTCTTTATTGCACCTATTCTATCGAGAGGTACCATATCTGATAATTCATTAATATTATTTTTTTCAAACGCTATTCTTTCTAATTCTACTAATGCTGAATAAGAGTATCCTTTTCCTCTATACTTATCACTAATTAGTATTCCCATTGAATGAATATCATCATCAGGATAATAATATATTTCTCCAATGGGTTCTTCTGTTCCATCAGTGTATATGTAAGCAAAATATCTATCTGGTTCCATATTAACCCATTTATTATACCATTCAATCATTTACTCATCTGTTTTTGATATAGTTCCTGTTACTTTATCATAACCTTTTAAGTTCATATCAAATCCAGCATTATAATTCATAGTTTTTGAATCATTCATCCATTCTTGTCTATAATGCAAATCATCCTTTGAAGGAACATTTAAATATACTTTTTTCATTAGTATCACTTCCCTTATTATTATAACATATATACTTTATTTTAAGGTTAATTTAGGCAAAAAAACTTATCTAAACGCCTTTTTTGAAGTGAAATTACCTAAAGCAAAAAGCTCGCAATCCCTTTATTTATAAGGATTTGTGAGTTTATTTACCACAACATTGTTTATATTTCTTTCCACTGCCACATGGACAAGGGTCATTTCTCCCTACTTTACTACTTTTACTTTGAATTTTCTTTGTTTCTTTTCCATCATTTGTAATCGTTTTCTTGACAACTTCTTTTCTCTCCAAATTTTGTCTAATTTCTGCTTTCATTAAATAAATAGAAACTTCTTTATTTATTTGTGTTAACATCTGATCAAAAAGTTCATAACCTTCCATTGTATAAGCCTGAAGTGGATTCTCATTTGCATATCCCCTAAGACCAATTCCTTCTCTTAACTGACTCATTGTCGAAATATGTTCCATCCAATGTGAATCAATCACCTTCAAAGTAATTGCTTTCTCAAATTCATCACGTACTTCTTCTGGAATATCCCCTAATTTTTCCTCATATTCCTTTATCACTAACGCACTAATCAAATCAATAACTTCTGAAGGACTTTTTCCTTTAATTTCAGATAAAGCAATACGATTTGTACGAAGTAAATTCTCATTTGTAGCCTCTAATATCTCGTCATAATCATGGTCACTCAACTTATTACTCTCAATCAAGTGATCATTTACAATATCAGTAACATGATTCTTAAGTAAATTTAGTGTTTGCTCATGAATAGAATCACTATCCAATATCTCATTACGTTTACCATAAATAATTTCTCTTTGATTATTCATAACATCATCATATTGCAATAATTGCTTACGAATATCAAAATTATTTCCCTCAACCTTTTTTTGCGCACTTTCAAAAGAACCCGCTAACATCTTATTTTGAATAACTTGATCCCCAGAAAATCCTAAACTAGCAAGCATACCACGATATTTTTCTGAACCAAAACGAACCATTAAATCATCTTCAAATGACAAATAAAATTGAGTAAATCCAGGATCACCTTGACGACCGGAACGTCCTCTCAACTGATTGTCGATACGTCTAGATTCATGTCTTTCCGTACCAATTACACACAAACCACCAAGTTCACTAACACCTTCCCCAAGTTTAATATCCGTACCACGACCAGCCATATTTGTAGCAATAGTAACTGCCCCTTTTTCTCCTGCATGAGCAATAATTTCAGCCTCTCTCGCATTATTCTTAGCATTAAGTACTTCATGAGGAATTTTCTTTTTCTTCAACATTGAACTAATTAATTCACTTGTCTCTATTGCAATAGTACCAACCAAAATTGGTTGCCCCTCTTTATGACGTCTTTCAATTTCATTAACAATAGCCTTATATTTTCCTTCTTTACCAGGATATAATAAATCAACTGCATCAACACGAATCACTGGCTTATTAGTAGGAATACGAATAACATACATATTATAAATATTTGTAAATTCTTCTTCCTCCGTCTTAGCCGTACCAGTCATACCAGATAATTTATTATACATCCTAAACAAATTTTGAAATGTAATTGTTGCTAAAGTTTTTGTTTCTTGCTCAATAGTAACACCTTCTTTAGCCTGAATTGCTTGATGCAATCCTTCAGAAAAAGCACGTCCCTTCATTAGACGACCCGTAAATTGATCAACAATAATAACCTCATCATCTTGAACAACATAATCAACATCACGATGCATAAAATAATTAGCCCGAAGCGCCTGTTGAAGGTGATGCACTAATGAAGTATTATCAATTCCATACAAATTCTTTAAATGAAACTTTTCTTCCGCCTTATGAGCACCTTCATCGGTTAAATTAATACTACGTGTCTTTTCATCCATAATGTAATCTTCATTTTCAACAAGACCCTTTACAAAATGATCAGCCTCAACATACAAATTAGCCGACTGTGCAACTCCACCAGAAATAATCAAAGGTGTCCTTGCCTCATCAATCAAAATAGAATCTACTTCATCAACAATACAAAAATTAAGAGGTCGTTGCACCCTATTTTCTTTTTTTACAACCATATTATCTCTCAAATAATCAAAACCAAGTTCATTATTAGTAGTATATAATATATCACAAAGATACGCCTCTCTCTTTTGTGCTGGTGTCAAATCTCTTAGATTAAGGCCAACAGTAAGACCAAGAAATTTAAAAATACTTCCCATCCACTCAGAATCTCTTGATGACAAAAATTCATTTACAGTAACAATATGAACCCCTTTTCCATCCAAAGCATTTAAATAAGCAGGAAGAACACCCGTCAAAGTTTTTCCTTCTCCAGTTTTCATCTCAGCAATATTACCATAGTGAATAGCAAGACCGCCTAACAATTGACAATAAAAAGGTTTCATTCCAACACAACGATATGCAGCCTCACGACAAACCGCAAAAGCTTCAATCAAAATATCTTCCAAAGTCTCCCCATTTGCTAATCTCTCTTTAAAAACATTAGTATATTCCTTTAATTCATCATCAGAAAGTTTAGAAATTTCCTCATCCAAAGCATCAATACTATCTGCTATTTTTTTAAACTTTTCCAAATCTTTATATTCATTATCAAATAACTTCTTAAAAATTTTTAACATTTTATCATCTCCGTAATATGTATTTTAGCAAAAAACTCTAAAAATTACTAGTATTTCACTAGAAAAAGAAACTAATTTCTAATCATTAGTTTCTATTACTCCATAATTTCCATCTTTTCTTTTATATAAAACATTAATTTCATTAGTATGAACATCTTTATAGATAAAAAAGTCATGTCCTAACAACTCCACCTGTAAAATTGCCTCTTCCTCATCCATAGGCTTCAATTCCAAATTTTTTCTCTTAACAATTTTACCTTTTTCCCTTTCTTCTTCCTCAATCGAAATCTCATAATCAAAGTTAAGAACCGTTTCTTCTTTTTTAATTTGTTTTTTTAATTTAGCTTTTGTTTTTCGAATCTGTCCTTCTAACTTATCAATCACTAAATCAATAGCAGCATATAAATCATCCTTAGTTTCTTCTCCTCTTAAAGTATACTTATCATACGGAATAGTAACTTCAATCGACTGATGCTTTCCTTTTACCTTAACAAGAACATTAGCACACACATCATCTGACTTAAAATACTTATCCAATTTAGATAATTTACTAGAAATATATCCCTCAATAGCAGATGTAACCCTAATTTTCTCTCCTCTTATAGTGCATTTCATTTTATCACGATCCTTTCTTAAATTCATTATAACATGGAATATTTTTTTTGTATATAAATTATTAAAAATAACATAATTTCACTTATTTAAAAATTAGTATTCATAATCGTTTTACCCTTTACTTATAGCGGATCTGAATTTATAATTTCATTAATTAAGATATAATGGATTTATTATTTCATATATTTTCAAAATCATAAATGCAAAAATTTTTTAAAATCAAGAATTTATATATTGAATTTAACAGTAAATAGTAAATTTAAAGAAAAGAAAGAATCACTTAATCTTTCTTTTCTTTAAAATGAATATAAGAATTTAACTTAAGATAAGAAATATTATCAAATATTTCATCAAAAATATCATCTAAAATAATTTTATGTGGCATCTTACCATCTCCTTAAGAAGATATTACCACATTTAAAAATTGATTTCATCTAATTCGACAAATAATATCAAAACTAGACTTTACCCCTTATCCTCAACATAAACTTTTATTGTCCCAACAAATGCCTTATTTTGATATCGATTATCTAATAAAGAATAATCAACAAATAAAGAAATAGCAACTTTAACAGTAGAAGATGCCTCTATTTCACCATCATAAATAATATAATTAACATTACCATCACTATCTTCCCAAACATTACTATTTAATACAGATGTAGTAATTGGGCTATCCTTAACAGTTGCCTTAAATTTAACAAATTTTGGATCCAATCTACTAATATTATACTTATCATAATCTTTTACTTCTTGAATAGTAATTCTAAGTACTTTCTTTTTTTTATTATTATTTTGAATCAAAAATACTGAACTCTCTACATTTTTAAAATCATTATATTTATTTTCAGCTTCACTAATATAAATTCCTTCCCCCGCACCAACACTACCATGACTAGGCTTATCTTCAACCTTTCCATCATCAATCTCACCGTTAGTTTTAAAAATTAACTTTTTTGTATCGACAATATAACTATTTCCATTTGAACGAATTACTTGGGACTTTCCATTATCAAAATTATACACCTTTTCTCCATCAGTTGTAGTTTTTTCACTAACTTTATTTGAAAAAGACAAATCACCAACAATATTCTTATTTTCATCATAAAGAATATCATCACTATCTTCCACATACTTTCGCTCACCATTAGGATAAATAATAACAGCAGAACCATTATCATAGTAAATAACTCTTTTCCCATCGCCTGTTTTTCTTTCAGACATTGAATACCCATAATCATTTTGAGATATTTCATACAATTGTTTCTTCTTTAGTAAAATATCACCACTTTTTTTTACATAGACAGTATTTCCACTTTTATCTGTAATAATTGCTGCACCATTCTCAAAAACAGTAATTTTATTTCCATCTTGATAAGTTTTCTCACCAAGAACAGAAAAACAATTATTCTTATCATAAGAAACGCCAGAATCATCAATATGAATTCTTTGATTCTTATTAACAAGGCATCGCTCTCCATTTACATTAACATAACTAGTATTGTCAGTATATTCAATTGTATCTTTTTTCACATTTTTAGCCAAAGCAACACCTGAGGGAAATGTATTAACAAAACTATTTCCATTTTCAGTTTTTACATTATTACTATCACGAACAAAAATAGTTTTTGAATTTAATTTCACTTTTGCAGTGCCATCAGTATAATAAGTAATAACACTACCATCTTTCAAAGTAGCAGTTGTCGATTCAACAAGTGTTTTATTACAACTACTGTCAATTTTACCACTTTTATCAACACCATAATCCCCATTTTTTTTAGGAAAAACCCGATATATTTTACCATTGGATTGAACAATAATAGCAGTACCATCAGTATAATATTCAACAACCGACATATCATCTGTCATAAAACTTTCCACTAAAATAACAACACCTTCACTCCTAGCTTCATCTCCCAATAAGTCTTTTGTGATATCATCATCTTTAATTGTGGGATCATTATTACTATTAATTTTTTCACCGCCATCAATATAACTAATATCATAATCATTACTTCCTCTAAACAAAGAAAATGCAAATCCTATTGAAGTTAATAATGATATGACAATAATAGTAATAACAAGCAACAAGAATAATTTTTGATGTTTTTTTAGAAAAAGAAAAAAGGGATTTTTTAACTTTTCTTCTTCTATAATAATTTCTTTCTTATTTTCATTTTTTCGTTTTACCTTAAAAATATTTGTTTTCATTTTTATCACTTACTTTTAATTATTTTTGAACAGTTATATTTTTATATTTTTTTCTTTTTAAACCCTTCATCAATTTAACAATATCATAAGATATTACTGTCAAACATGGTATTAAAATAACAATAATCCAACCACCATCTGACGCCAAAAACTCTTGCAAATAACCTAATTTAGGAATTTTCAAAATAACTTTACCAAAAATATTATTTTGTGGTACCAAAGCACTATCTGCAACATTGTTATTATCACCTTGAGTTTGGAATGAATAAGTCTTAGTTTTAGAATCATATTCTTTTTTTATAATTCTATGTGTAATAATAGTATTCAAAAAACGGGAATCGGCTGATGCAAAAGTAATCACATCACCCACCTTTAAAGTAGATGCATCTACCTTTTTAGTCACTACTACATCATTAACTTGAATTTCTGGAAGCATACTACCAGTCAAAACAACATAAGCATTATAAGTCGGTGAAGTATAATCACCTTTAGCCGCTCTAATCTTAATATCCAAAACATAAACTAACAAAGATACACCAATCAACAATAACCAAATAAAAATTGCGTACGATAAAACACCCAAAATAAATTTAAATAATGGTTCTTTTTTCTTAACAACTTTTACATTATAGTGTTTAGACTTGGATAAATCCAATTTCAGCGTTTTTTTATTGCTTTTTTCACTTTCCATTAAGTTAATCTTAGCCAATTCCGATACGTTACTACTGTCATTTTCACTTGAAAACTCATCCGCAAAAAAAGGACTAATTTCCTTAATTGAAGAGTCATTAGAAGAAGGTTCTTTTAAATCGTCTTTTAAATTTAATAAATTATCAGTTTGACTTAAATTCTTATCTTGAATACTATCATTTGCTTGTGTATTCCCAATATCAAGTGATGAATTTTGATTATTAGTGTGAAAAAAGATATCATTCAACTCAGTATTTCTCTCAAATTCCAAAGAATCATTTTCACTAAAATCCTTGATAGATTTTTTATCATCTTTTTCTTCTCTTATATTACTATCAAAAAAAATGTTATGGTCAATTGGTAGATTTTCACTACGTTTTTCTTCAAAAATATTTTCCTTATTTACAAAATTAGTATCTTGATGATTATTTGAGTCAAAAAACAAATTTCGAAAATCCAAATCTTCTTCTTTTTTGGATAAATTATCAATATTATCATTTGAAGTATCAACCGAATTCTCACTCTGATTTTCCAAAAAAATCTCTGGTTTAGTATCTATTTTTTTCTCAACATTTTCATCACTTTCATCCGAAAAAAACAAATTATTAGGAATTTGAAATTCATCATTATTTTTTTCTTTAAATATATGATTTTCATTATCTTTTTTTGAAATATTTTCCTGATTTCGCTCTAAAGAATTTTCAACAAAATGATCTGTTACATCATTAGATTCTCCCAAGTCAATATCCTTAATAAAACTATCAAAAGTTATAGCATTTTTATTATTCTTCTCACTATCAGATTCTATATCAGAAAACAAGTCAGAAAAAGTTTTTTTATTATCACCCATTTTTACTCCTCCTTAATCAATTTTTTGGGAAGCATCTACTTGAATTGTTCCAGTTAAAGTTTTTTTCATTTGATTATTTTGATTATTTCCTGTTTCTTGAAGCCATATCATCAAAATAAAATTCTCTACTTCATTATTTTTCAAATAAACATTATCAGCTATTATACTAGATTTTTCTCCCGCAATATAACCATTAGCTACCTCCTGACCATCAACTTGATAAAGAGTATATCTTAATACATTATCTGAAAAACTATTAGAAGTAATATTAACCTTTATTTGTAATAAAGTATCTAAACTTCCACTATTTTTAACCCTAAAATTATTTTTGTAAACATTATCCTCAGAATCTATCGTCGGATTATCAACCGGATATAAAAAACCACAATTAATAATATCACCAGATAAATATTCAATTGATAACGTACCTGTATAAACAGCACTTGTCCCTTCAGGCTGACTAAATATAAAAGAATATAAAGCAAACGCTGCTCCAACGATTACGGTAATAAAAGTTAAAATAAGTATGATTATATAGAAAAAATCCTTACGACTTGAATAACCATTCAAAATATCACCGCCTCTATTATTATATTACCAAAAAAGGCCAAAAAAAGCAATCTAAAATTCCTACATAAAACACACTTAATAAATCCAAGTGATCAAATATTATAACAAAAAAGAATCACATAAAAATTATGCAATTCTCAAATATAAAATTTACTGTTTACCTGTAATTTGACCATTATCATATTCACTAGTATCAAGTCCACCACTAACTTCAATCGCAACAGTTCCTTCAAAAGTTTTACCTTGCTCATCTTGAACTTCACCAGTTTCTTCTAACCAAATCACTAACTGGTAAGTATGTTTAACCTTATTTGTAATAGAAATAGACGAACAACGCGATGTATCATCTTTTTGTTTACTATCAAAATCATCTCCATTTTTAAACATACAACTAACAGGATTAATCGTACTAACCAATTGACCATTATCACCTAAAACATCCTCAGGCTTATCAAACTTATTAAAACCAACACCTGTAAAATCAACATTATCTGGATTAGTATCCATATTTGTAAATTGGCTTCTCAATTGATAAGTTTCAACCACACCAAATCCATATTTATCTTTTAAAATTTGACTATCATCATTTGGATCTTTTTTAAAAGTAACTTCATATAAAGCATAACTAAGATTGGAAAATTCATTTTTATTAACCTTTATAGAAGCTAGAATATCAGTTTGTTCACCTGAAGCACCATCGCTAACAACTGAAAACTGATAAACATAACAAACTTCTTTCCCCTTAGAATCAACACACTTTCTATTTGGATCATTCTTATAAACATCATAATCCGTAACAATTTCACCATCTGTATCAGGATTATAAGCTTCTACCTCTTTTTGATATTTAGTCAAAGCAACCTGTTGAGTAGCTGGAATCAAATTACTAGCTTTTATTTCAGTACCACCATCATAGGAAATACTAACATAAGCAGACTTTACTGTTACATCATTTTCCTTACTTCTAGCAGTAGCAGAAAAATAGGCAAACGTCGCTCCCAATATAGCAATTAATAAAGTAGCAATACCAATAATTAAATTAAAAGTATTTGTTTTATTTTCAGAAACAGCTTCCCCCCCAGAATTAACAGCATCAGTTTTAAAATCATTTCCCATAACTATAGCTACCTCCTTATCATCCTATTAAAATAATAACAAATAATAAATAAAAAGTCAATTATTTGTACCAAAGATAACAATGCAAAAATTACAGTTCAGTCAAGAAAATGAATTTTGCAGATAAACTCTTATAAACAAAGAAAATTATAAATATCTTAACACCAAAGATTAGTAACAAACATATAAAACTATACTCAATTTATCACTACTTTAATGCTATTTAAATCATTTTTTATAAAAAAATAATACTTAACTTTATTCCATCTAACCAAACTATAACATTTAAAAATAACAAAAAATCAACATAATAAATAAAATATTTTCCATAATTTTAAGAAAGTTTAAAAACAATAATTCCAAGAAGTAAATATCCATAAAAACAACCATAATGTTTTCTTAATATCTAAAGTTCTACAAGAATAGTTATCCTAAATACAATTAAAAATATAAATCATGAATTACCTACTAAAAAAAATTACTCAACTATAAATAACAAAACTTTTTCTAATGTTAATTAATTAGCCAATCTAACTTTTTTTGAATCTCTATAATCTTTTCCTAACTACATCAATATAACATAATGCTCTTATATCAAAAAAGTTATTTTCATATTGATATTTCATCTTGAACAATCCCTATCCACTCATGTAAAATAGATATTTCATCTCAAATTCACTATCATAATCACGTATATATAAAGATACCACTCTAACATTTGTTTTTACCTTTTAAAAAAAATCCATTTATCGCATAAAAAAAGATTTCCAACATTCATCAGAAAATCTTTTATCTATCATCACTTGTATAAAATCATTACACTAATCACTACATTTTTTATAAATTATTGATTAGATTGTAAATTATTTTTGGTTTCCTCATTAACTAATCCAATAGATCCACTAACACCTGTAGAACCATCACCAGAGCTGATAATAACTCTACCAGAAAAACTCTTTGCAGCATCAGTTTCAGTTTGATCAATTTTTGCATTTTTAATATATAAAACAAGAGCGAATGTTCTAGTTTCACCACCATTAATTTCAATATCATCAGAAATACGAGTAGTTCTATTCTTAGTTGTTTGAGCTTCATCATCACCAGTATTAACTTCTCCACCATCTTTATCAACAGTAGGCTTTAGTAATCGATCAATAGCAGGTTTTTTTACAGATGTTCCTGCTCCTGGATCAGAAGACTCAATATATTTCATTAAAGTCTTAGTAACTCCTTTACGATTAATAAAAATCGGAGAATAAACATTTGTTTTGCTATCATCATCACCTTTTTTCAAATCAAGCAAGTTCTTTTCAGTATCTACTACATCAATAGTACTTCCTGCTTGATCAGGATCCGTACCATCTCCTTTTCTAAACTTCGGATCAGTAAGACCATTATTAGATTCAGTCGACTCATAATCACTCAAATCCTCAGGCAAAGAAATTTCATAAGCCATAGCATTTAAACTAGCAAATTGATTATCTTCACTAACAACATCTAAAGCAACCGTTTGAGGAGAATTTGCATCATTTTTTACTTGAAAAACATAAACACTACAAATAGAGTTACCAAAATCATCTTTACATAAACCATTTTTCAAAAGTTTATAACTAGCCTCCCCATCAGCAGTATCAGGCTTAATAGTAGTATCATTCTGATTTTCAAACGAATATTCCGTAACCTCTGTATCAGCAGGAATTAAATCATTATTATTCCAACCACTTTCATAACTAATATATTTTAACTTCAACGTAGTTGATCCAGTCTTTACAGAAGAATTAGCACTATTTGTTGTAGCAGTAAAATACGCAAATGTTGCCCCAACTGCCATAATAATGAAAGTAGCGACCGCTATAACCGCATAAAATAAGCCTCTCCCTTTATTTTCATTAACAACTTGTCCATTCTCTTCATGTATATTTTTCTTATCCACTTCTATCTCCTCCTTATATTATGTATTTAGTATAGCAAATAAGAAATTAAAAATCAATACTTTTTTTGGATATTTTTTCTCACAAAAAAGACAAATATCACTATTTAAACTATAAATGAAACAATATAATTTTAACGATTTATTTTAAAATAATAATTCAAAAAATTATTCATCATCAATTAACAAAAATACATTTTTAACAAATAATTAACAAAGCAAAATATAATATACCAATATAAATTTACTTAACATTAATTTGAATTGTTTAAAAAATAATTTAGTTTTTTAAGTTTTAAAAAATAAAACAGGATAAAAATCACACCTAAAATTTAGATGTGATTTTCAATTTCTCAAATTTAAAGAACTAAAAGATACAAATTATTTATCCAGATTTTGTCATTCATAAATTGTAAACTTTACACCGTTCTTTACATTTTCGATGGTAATATCATAGTTAAGTAAGTGTAGAGTCTTACGAACTATGGATAACCCCAATCCAAAGACGCCTTTCAAGCCTTTTTCATATGGAGTGAATATATTATTTAAAACATTCTCATCAATATTCTCACCATCATTAAATAGAATAATTTTTTTATTTTTAACAGTAATTCGAACTTCATTTTTTGCATAGCGCATAAAATTATTCAAAATATTATCGATGATAGCTTCCCACATATCTGCACTACCACGAAACACCGTACTCTTCTTGTCAATATCCAGAACAAACTTAACATCAGGCCGAGACATTTTAAATTTATCAACTGCTGCATGAATTGTCAAGGATACATCGTACTGTTCCTCTAAATTGTCCCGTCGCTCTGACAAATAATTTAATTTATTTAAATATAATAAGGAGTGAACTTTAATTTCTAATTTTTTTAACTGTTCCTTCATGACCTTCATTGTTTCTGCTTCCGTTTGAATGCCATCATCATATGCTTCCAAATAAGACATCATTACCGTAATAGGAGTTTTAAAATCATGGGAAATATTCTGATACATCTGGTTTTTATATTCCTCTTGCTCACTCAAATAAGTATGCATATCACTAACCGCCCGATCAAGCGTATATAACTCATCACTATATCGCATATCAGGTTTATGATCATAATTTTCATTTGTAATATTATCAATCTTATCTTTAATTCTCTTAATGCGAACCACCAAATGATTTGACCAAGCTAAAATAAAGAAGGAAACAAGAACAAAAGAAACACCAATAACCCGAAAAATAATCATTAAAATAGATTTTTTCATTCGACTAATATAACTATCATTCGTAATCGCTATCTTTATCTTACCATTACTAACCGAAGTAACATAATAATAAGTATTTCTTTTATAAATAAACTTTCCATTATCTTTTGTTAAATCAAAACGAGATAATAATTTATTCATATCTTTAATATCAATAATATCTTCCAAATTATCCGATATACTAACTGTATTTGAAGAAACAATATATAAATAAGCAACTTCTGTATTTACCGTATTTTCATTAATATCGTCTTCGCTCTGTAAAAAACTAAGAGGTTGCCTCAAATAATTATAAACATTTGTTTCATAAATAGGAATCAATTTATTCGGTAAAATTATACCCAGTGACACAACCATTATCCCCAAAATAATCATCCAAACAACAAAAAGTTGTTCCCTTAAATTACTCTTTGTCATGTCAACCTGTACCCATACCCATAAATTGTATTAATGTTAATATCAGGCATCTTCTTTCTAAGTCTTCGTACCAAATCATCTACTACTCTATCATTACCAAAATAATCACTTCCCCAGATAATATTCAAAATATCATCTCTAGAGAAAGACTTATTTTTATTCGTAACAAACATATACAACAAATCAAATTCCAATGTTGTCAAAGTAATCTCAAGCTCTCCTTGACTAACACTTCTTTTATCCAAATCAATAGTGTAACCATCATAGATAATTTTTTTACTATCCTTAGAATAAACCCTTTTTATAATATTATTAACCCTAAGGACTAATTCCTTAGGTGAATATGGTTTCGTAATATAATCATCACTACCTAACTCAAGTCCGATAATCTTATCCAAATCCTTATCTCTAGCCGAAGTAAATATCACTGGCACTTCTTCATTCGTCTCACGAATTTTCTTTAAAATATCATAGCCACTAATATCTCCACCTAACATAATATCTAGTATCCATAAATGAGCATCAACATTAGTATTTTCTATTGCATCTTCCCCATTTAAATAACTAATAACATCATATCCAGCTTTCTCCAAATAAGCCCTAATCAAAGAATTTAAATCTCTCTCATCCTCAACTAAAACGATTTTTTTCATTTCTAACCACATCCAAATTCTAAACTTCTAATCAATTTATCACAACTCTTCTTCATCTATCACCTCACTTCTTGACTTCATTTTAAATAAAGATAACAGAATAAATATCAAAAAATTATGGTAAATTATGTTAATAAAATACTTATCTTAAATTAAGTTAATTTAAAATTAAAAGACAAACATTCATATTTTCTCTACTTTTTAAAATTACGGATCCTTTCTAGAATTTTAATATATTGCGCCAAAAACTGCCACTCATCATCCATTTTAGCAGAAAAAATAGTTTTATCAAACATCCCTCTTTTTTCATTATTAAAACCAATCAAATAACAAATAACAATCTCATATTTCTTCCTAATATCATGAATAAATTTTTCAGCCTCATCTGCATAAGTAATCGTATAATTATGGTTAAGAATTTCTTTACCTTCCATAATATCTTTATCAATCTCACGAATATCAATTGCATTCCAATTTTCCATTACAATTTTCTTACTATCTGCATTAATTTCTACAAAACTATTAACCGGTTCCCTTACAGTATCTTCCACCAAATCCTCTAATGTTTTCTCATTTTCCACCTTTTCCTCTTGGCTATTTAAATTTTGACTATCCTCTAGTGAATCTTCAACAGAAAAAGAACGATCATCCAAACTTTCTTTTTTTAAATTATTCTCTTTCAAAATAGCATCTTCACTATCTGTTTTCGTTTCTTTCATCTTGTCTAAAGTACTTAAAACACTAAGTTCCTTTTTTACTTTCTTAGGATAAGCCTCTTGCTTCAACTCTAACATTTTTTGTTTATTTTCTTCACTTATCTTCTCTACTTCCTCAGAACTAAACACATATTCGGTAACTGAAGGATCGCCTTTAGAATTCTTTGTGAATTTACTTTTCACTTTTAAAACAAATTGATGAATCAAATTATTATCCTCCATAAAACCACCACACCTATATCTTAACACAATAATACTAATAATACAAATAATTTAGCGTAGCAACAAAAATAAAAAGTGATGCAATTAAATTTAAATTATTTCAAAAAAATACCAAACTTATCTTAAGAAAAAACATCTGATTCATAGCATCATCATGATAAATAAATCGAACAAAAACAAAAACATATATTTTAGTTTCATCCTTCATCATTTTTTATACTTTTATTCATTCCTTCCAAAAGATAAAATATGCTAAAAATCACATCTAAATTTTTAGATGTGATCCTAAAACCAATAAAATTTTGAAGAAGTAATTATATTTTAATCCACTATTTAATTACAACCTCCATAGTCTATCCATTTTAAATTTTACAACAATTACTCCATTAATTCCCTTGCCTTAAAACCATTTTTCTCCCAAGTAGGCATTTCTCTTCTTTCCTTTTGCAATTTTTTTAAAATATCATTTACCAATTTATTTGAAAAAGAAATTGAAAAACAGCCTAATATCATTCTTAATTCCTCTTGAGATAATTCTCTAATTAAAAGCAAACTAAGAATAGTATCACAAGCTTCACCATCTATTCCATACTGTTTTAAGATGGTCCCTATTTTTTCATAATGAAAATCAAATTCAGCTAAAGCTAATTCAGCATCTTCAATTATCTTATAATTAGAAAAATTATCTTTTATTTTCATTAATTCTTCTATAGTATCCAAATCATTATCCATGATATTTAAGTAATTTTTAACAACCTTGATATAGTCATCATTTTTTATGATAGTTAAAATATTTTCTCTAGTAATATCTAACCCATGATCAATTTGCAAAATTTCTACTAACTTGTCTAGTTCAATTACTCCATTAATAGTAACATAGACTAAAATATAACGATAAAGATCATCCATCATCTCCATAACAAGATCCCTTCTTCTTGCTTTACAATAATTTTCTATTTTTTCTTGCCTCTCTTTTTGATAATCAATATCTTCAAAAAAAGAAAAACCACCATCAAGCCAAGTTGGCAAAATATTCGTTACTTCTTCCAAAATATCCAAGATTTCTTCTCGCTCATTTAAAGACAGTTTTACTTCTTCTTTGGTAATAGATTTCATGATTTCATCTTCATCCATAATTCCTATCATAGCTGTTTCTACCATATTCAAACTAAAGAAATTTCTTCTTTCCTCATCCTTTATTTTTTTCTCTAAAACTCTAGCAATTTTCAAAGGAAAGTATTTTTCTTTTAAATAGAATAAATTAATCATTTCTTTTAGATTAAACACTTTATAATTCCCTGATATTTTTTCAACGAAATGAATTTGTTTATCTAACTCCAAAGCAATATCATTAAAATAGATAATATTATCTTTAATAATAGCATCATTTTTAATTAAAAATTCAATTTTTTCCTTAGTGATATAAATACCGCTTTCCCTCATTAACTTAACTAAATCCACTATCTTTAGCGCACCAATTGCACTTAGATAAAATGTAATGACGAGCAATAAACGATTATCTAACAATTCTTTTTTTTCTAATTCTTTAATAACCAAATTAATTTCTTTTGGAATAATATACTGGTTATTCTCCAGGTAAACATATCCCCTTTTAATCAAATAATGCGATACTTTTTTCCTTTTCGTACCCAATTTTAAAGTATCCATCTCTTCATCCGTTAATATAAAAAATTCTTCTAGTAAGGAAGAAATAATTTCCAAGGATAAATCTTCTAAAGTATTGTTATTTTTCAAGTTATAATTTTCTTTTAATCTTTTCTGGGCTTTTGAGCTTAATTTTTCTAAACATTGTTCTAAATTCATTTTGGTACTCCTTTATTTTTTAGGTTATCTAAAGTCATTCTTAGATAATTATAAGTTTATCATAAATATAAAAATAAAGATAGTTAACCATTATAAAAGATCAAAAAACCTATTTACAGTTCACGATTATCGACAGCCGTTTTAGCCAAAAAATTAATCTTTACTCTCTTGAAAAAGCTTGGTCATAGTATCATTTCCATTAGTTAATTTTTTAATAGTTAAGTCATCAGCCTTATTGTTAGCAAGTCTTAAGTTATTTTCACTAGAAAGCAAAGCTTCTTTAGTTTTTTGAAGATGATCAATAGTTTTGTCAATTTCATCGATAGCTTTTTTAAATTTTTCACTAGCAAGACGATAATTTCTAGAGAATCCTTCCTTAAAAGTATTTAAGTTATCTTCAAAATGAGAAATGTCAATATTTTGATTTTGAATAAGTACAAGTTCCTTTTTATACTGTAAGGCATTCATCGCTAAATTTCTAATTAAAGTAATTAAGGGAATAAAGAATTGAGGACGAATAACGTACATTTTTTCATATTTATAACTAACATCAACAATTCCTTCATTATAATAATCATTATCCATTTCTAAAAGAGAAACTAAAACCGCATATTCACATTTTTTCTCTTTTCTATCCTTATCTAATTCTTTGAAAAAGTCCTCGTTTTTATGCTTAGTCGCAGTCTTATCAGCTTCGTTTTTCATCTCAAACATAATAGAAGTAATCTCAGTTCCCTCGTCATCATAATCTTTAAAGATAAAGTCTCCCTTAGAGCCAGTTTTAATGTCATTATCTTTTTCAAAATAAGCATTTTTAAATAAAGGACGAAGTTTGTTAAATTCGTTATGGCAATGAACTTCTAGGGATTCGCCAATCATTTTCGTAGATTGTTTGGCTTTAAAATCCCTGTAGTAAGAGATCTGTTCTTCTCTATCTTTGATTTTTTCTTCATAAGTTTCTTTTAAATTTTTTTCTTTGATTAAATATTCATTTTCTTTTAATTCTATTTTACTATTTAAAGTACTGATTTCTTTTTCCTTTTCAGAAATGGCATTTTTAATAGTAAGTTCTGTTTCTTTTTCCTTAAAATTTAGGGTATTGGTTAATTTTTGAATTTCTTGTTCTTTTTTGAAAAGTACTTCTTGATAATTTTTCTCAAGGGTTGTTTTGGTAAGCTCGATTGCCGTTTCTTTTTCTTTTTGGTATTCATTCTCTCTTCTTTTGATTTCACTTTCAAATTCCTTATCTCTTACTTGTTTTAAAACGTTTTGATAGTCAGATTCATCAATTTGAAATACTGTTCCACAGTTAGGACATTTAATTTCATGCATATTTTATCATCCTCTCTTTGTTTTAGTATAGCATGAAATAACAAAGGAATATAAGAAGTTTACTAACTTTTGTAAAGATATTTTTTTATTTATAAATTTATGATAACAAAAAGATATCTACTTTAGAATTTTTGATATTCTACTTCTTTCTTATACTCTTTCTTTCTACCAAAGAGAGCAAAGAAGTGAATAAAAACTTTACTTTACCCCATAATTATTATATAATTGGTTAACGGAAGTGAGTGATAAAAATGGAAAAAGTATATGTTTTTGGGCATCGTAACCCAGATACGGATAGCGTTACAGCAGCAATTGCACTTTCTCATTTAAAGAAAGCTCTTGGTGTTAATGCCATACCTGCCGTACTTAGTGGAATTAATTTAGAAACCAAGTATGCCCTTAAGTATTTTAAAGTAAAAGAACCAATATTTTTAAATGATGTAAAAATTAAAGTGAAAGATTTAAATTATACCAAAAATTATAGTGTTACAGAACAAGATTCCATTAATGATGCTTATTATAAGATGAATGAAGCTGGTATTAGTAAGATTCCTATTGTTGATCAAGATAAAAAATTACTTGGTATTATTACGATGAAGGATATTGCTAAGGAACAATTTAATGAAAATATTGATAGGATAAATTCTACTTATGATAATATTTTGGAAGCAATTAATGGAAAAGAACTTTTACGTTTTGATGAAGAAATTGTTGGAAAATTAACGGTTGCTAGTTACCGAAGTACAACGATTATTAGTTCGGTTCCTTTGGATACGAATTCTATTTTGATGGTTGGAGATAGACATAGTGTGATTGAATATGCAATTACTAGTGGGGTTAAATTACTGATTGTGACTGGTGGTCATCAGATTAAGGAAGAGCACTTAAAAATGGCTCGAGAGAAAAAAGTGAATATCATTGTCACTCCTTACCCTACTTTAATTTCTGCACGTCGTATTAATCTTGCCAATAGTGTATCTACTATTAATTACGTCAAAGATATTCTTTGCATTAGTGAATATGAAAATGTTAGCGATTTTATGGGGATTGCAAACAAGACTAGATATAGTTATTATCCTGTTATTGATGAGGATGAAAAATGTAAAGGAATTTTAAGAATGTCTGATGTTAGTTATGACAATCGTAAAAATGTAATTTTAGTGGACCATAATTCTTATGAACAAAGTGCTATTGGTTTAGAGGAGACTAATATTGTTGAGATTGTTGATCATCATAATATTGGTAGTATTGGTACGAATATGCCAATTAACTTTAGAAATATGCCAGTTGGTAGTACCAATACCATTTTGTATATTATGTATCATGAAAATAATGTTGAAATTACTAAGGAAATTGCTGGTCTTATGTTATCAGGAATCTTATCGGATACTTTGATTTTAAATTCTCCTACGACAACAGATATCGATAGAAAGGCTGTTAAAGAACTTGCAGAAATTGCTGGAGTTGATTATCAAGTTTATGGCTTAGAGATGTTAAAGGCTGGTTCTTCATTAAAGGGAAAAACCAAAGAAGAAGTATTATATACGGATTATAAGAATTATCCTGTTGGAGAATATCATATTGGACTTGGACAAATTTCTACCACAAATCCAGATGAGATTCTTGAAGAGAAGAAAGAATACATTGATTTATTAAATCAAGTCGCTGATGGTGAAGATTATTACTTTGTTGCTTTATTTATTACCGATATTATTAAGAAAGGTTCTTATGTTTTATATAGTAAAAGAGCAGAAGACATTTTAAAGAATGTTTATAAATGTGAAGATTTAACACAAGGAACTTTCCTAGAAAGTGTTGTATCAAGGAAGAAACAAATTTTACCTGGTATTATGCTAGAAATGGGAGAAAAATAAGATTATGAAAATTAAAAAGAAGAAGTTACATTGTTCTTAAATGTTTCTTCTTCTTTCCTTTTTTTAGGGAACAAATAATGACAATAATA
>CAKPBH010000004.1 GCA_934140355.1 uncultured Bacilli bacterium
TTTCGGAAATGTATTTTATCATATTTTTGTAGTCCCTCTTTTTTATTAATGTCTACTTTAAGGGATGCATTTCAAAAATTAGAATTCTTTTTCTTTATTCATTTGCTTTTAGACTACTAACCATGTCGATTGTATTTATTTTTTTAGAAAGATAATGAGATACGATGAATGAAACAAGATAAGTACCTAAAGCGGCGGCAAGATAAGTCCAAAGTTCAATATGGACACCAAAATCATAGTTTTCGTCTAAGCAAGCTTTGAATAGATAAGAGGTTAGGTAGTAACCGGTAGGAAGGCCAATTAAGATAGAAGCAATACAAATCCAACTGTTTTGTTTGGCAAATATTTTTTGAATACGTTTATTGGCGAAACCTAATACTTTTAGGGTAGCAAATTGATATTCTTTTTCACTATAAGATAAGATACTCATGTTATAGATAATTACAATACCAAGGAGGATGGCAAAGACAATGATAATGATAATCATTTTTCTCATCATAGATAACATATTACTGATTGATTCTTTTAATTCATCAATATTTTGAATAATATCTACATTTTTGATGGTTTTTGTTTTACTTAAATTTTGATTGGTATAGATGGCATCGGCTTTGTAAGTGATTCCTAGGCTTTCTATATATTCTTTGGTTGCTGTTAATCCTTGTACTTGAGGATCACGATAGAAACCTATGATTTTAGAGGAATAGTATTTTTTATCTCCATAGATATGCCATTTTACTTCATCACCAAGTTTTAGATTATATTTATCGGCAAATTTATAGGTTACATAAACTCCATTATTTTTATTTAGTTTTTGGAATTTGTAGTTTTTATCGATGAAACGGATGTAGTTATTGCTGTTATCTACAAATATAGTGTTTGTTTCACGATTATCATTTTTATCTTTGGTTTCGATTGTTAAAGTAAGGCTTGTGTTGTTTCCATACTTATCCGTTAATTCTTTGATGTCTTCATTGCTAATATTTTCTTTTAGGGTTAGTTTATAATTGAAATTGTATAAATCATCAAATTGTAGTTTTATAAAATAATTCATGCTGTTTAACATTCCTAGGGCACAGACGATTAAGGTACAACAGCCAACGATTCCAATAACACCGGTTATGGTTCTGAATTTGTTTCTTAAGATATCACGAAGATTCCAGATACTAGAGAAATTTAATTTTTTGAATGGGCCTTTAGTTGTGATATTTAGGCTACCATTTTTTACTTTAGGTAGTTCACTTCTAAGGCTATCTGCTGGTTTTTTCTTTAGTTCTTTATAGCAAGTGGCAAAGGTAATAAGACTAACGGTTAATATGGCAAGTAGAGAAACAAGATAAGTTGATGAATTGATATAGACTTTTCCATTAGGGACTTCAAAGAAAGACATTTCTAGATTTAGGAAGGTTGTTCCTAAGAAGTATTTTCCCAGTAAGATACCAAATATTGAACCAACTAGGGAGATAAAGAATCCATAGCTGATATAGTGAAGGTTGATTTTTAGTTTTGAAAATCCTAATGCTTTAAGAGTTCCAATTTGTAATTTTTGTTTTTTTACGACTCTGGTCATGGTAGTGATAACGGAAAGTAGAGCGATAAAGAGGAATAGACCTGAGAAGATACCGACATATGCTTTCCCTTCATCAATTTCTCCTTGATACATGGAATAACTTGCTGTATCTTCGATAGCGATGGAAGCGATAGCGTTATTGATTTTTTCTTCGATGTCATCTTTTACTTGATTATTATTTTTCTTGTTGTTTACGTCAACCATAATGTAATTAAAAGGAATATGCTCTAGGTAGTTGAAGTCTTTATTTAGAGAGGAAAATACTTCATCAGATATTTCTTGGTTTAATTCTTTTTCTAGGTTGTTTTTTGCTTCTTGCTTAATGAAATTTTCAGTAGATTTTACTGACATATAAAGAAAGCCATAGGTTTTATGATTAGGCATTAATTGAGAGGCATCTTTTACGTCATAGATATGGTCTGGGACATAGATTGTACCTCTTACTTTTTCGTTGAAAGTATAATCATCATACTGAAAGGATAGGGTATCACCGATTTTGATTTTATTTTCTTTGGCATAGAAATAATCTAGCCAGATACCGTCTTTGTTGACATCAAATTTTTCTCCTTCTTTGACATAGAACTTACTGATATTATTGGATTCAATGATAGAGACAAGATAGGATTTATCTTTATCTTTGGCATCTGTCATGGTAAGTTCTAATTTTCTTTCAGCATTTTTTACATTTTTGATTTTCTTGATGTTTTTTAAGTCTTCGGTAGTAAAATTTTTTCCTAAAACATTTAAGTCTTGAAGATTATTTTTTTGGTAAAAGTTATCTGCAGTTATTCTCATACCATCCATATATGCTTCTATTCCTGCGTAAACCATGATACCAATTGTAATCATTAATAGTATCGTGATAAATTGTGATTTATTCTTTAGGATATCACGAATCATTTTTTTCTTTAGCATATTACCACACTACTTCATCAATTTTTTTTGGATGTTTATTGATTTCGTTGGATTCTACTTTTCCATTTTTTAATCTGATTACTCGGTCAGCAATTTCGGCAATTAGGGAATTGTGGGTAACGATGATGACTGTGTTTTCGCCATTGTTGGCATCGCATTGTTTTTTTAGTAGTTTTAAGACTTCGACTCCTGTTTTAGAATCAAGGGCACCCGTTGGTTCATCGGCTAGGATAATGCTAGGATCTTTAGCGATGGCTCTGGCGATAGAGACTCTTTGTTGTTCTCCACCAGATAGTTGGTTAGGAAATTTAGTTGCGTGTTTTTCTAAGCCTACTTCTTTTAGAATTTTTTTAGCACTTTTTGGTTTCTTTACAATATCATTGACAATTTCTACATTTTCTAATACGGTTAGCGTAGGTAAGATATTGTAGAATTGAAAGATGAAACCGACGTTTTCAGCTCGATATTTGGTTAATTCATTGTCGTTATAATCTGAAATGACATTTCCATCCACAATGATTTCTCCACTGGTTACATTGTCCATTCCTCCTAAAAGGTTTAGTAGGGTTGATTTTCCTGCTCCTGATGGTCCTAGAATGACAACAAATTCTCCTTTAGGAATAGAGAAGTTAACGCCATCTAGGGCATTGAATTTTTTTTCTCCTACGGTGTAACTTTTTTTCACGTTTTTGAATTTAATTAATTCTTCCATATATGTCCTCCTTTAACAAAATATGAAATAAAATTCATATAATTAGATTATATTTCTCCTGTATTTTTTTGTCAATATATAATATGAAATTTATTTCATATTTTGTTGATTTATTATGAGAAAGTATGTATAATTAGGAAAAGGGAAGTGAAGAATATGTCAGAAGTTAGAATGCCAACGCAAAAAAGGTCAATTGAAAAAAGGGATAGAATTATTAAAATGGGATTTGAACTGATGTGTAATCAGGGCTATTATGCGACAAATACGGTGGATATTGCGAAGTACGCTAATGTATCAACGGGAATTATTTATCAGTATTTTAATGATAAAAGAGAAATATTTATTGAAGGGGCTAGACAGTATTCTGATGAGATTATGTTTCCTATTTTTATGTTAATTGATGAACATCAAAAATTACCTAATGATTTGAGAGGATTTTTTAAAAAGATTATAGAAATTAATAAAAAGCAACATACTTCTTCGAAGAGAGCTCATCAGGAGATTACGGCAATAGAACATTTGGACGAAGAAGTGGAGGCTATTTTTAAAAATTCAGAGATTGCTTTTTCGGATAAGTTATATCATCTTTTTGTTCATAATGGATTTGGAAAAGATGGTTTAAAGGAAAAGATGCATTTGATTGTGAATTGGATTGATAGTTTGGCACATGAAGAGGTTTATCATAAGCATGCTAATCTTGATTATGAAGTAATGGAGAATATTGTTATTGAGGCCATTTTAAATATGTTAAAGTAATTTTTTTAAAAAATGTTCAGCAAAATACTTAAAAAGTGTTTAACAAAATGCTTAAAAAGTGTTTATTTGTTTGTTGACGATTACTCTTTAATATGATATTATATGGTTAATTAGGAGGAATGTAATGATAAATAAAGATTATTTACCTAGGTTGATTGATGATGAATTTGATAAATATTTGTCAGTTTTTGGAGCTATTTCTGTTGAAGGACCTAAATGGTGTGGAAAAACTTGGACTTCTTTAAATCATGCTAAGAGTGCTGTTTATTTAGATGATGAAGAAACCAAGGAAAGGGCTTTGTTAGATTTGGAATTAATTTTAAATGAAGAATATCCTGAATTAATAGATGAATGGCATTTGGTTCCTAAAATTTGGGATAAAGTTAGGAGAAAATGTGATTTAGACAATTGCCGTGGAAAATATATTTTAACTGGTTCTACTGAACTTAATGATGAAAAAAAGAAACAAATATTTCATTCTGGTGCTGGAAGAATTGGAAAAATAAAGATGTATACAATGTCATTATATGAGTCGAAGGATTCTAGTGGTGAGGCTTCTATTATGGAAATGTATTATGGTACGCAAAAGAATGTTAGTGTTAAAGTTCCTTCTTTGAAGGAATTGGCTAATTTAATTGTAAGGGGTGGTTGGCCAAGTAATATTCGAAATTCATCAGAAAATGTTGATTTGATTCCTAAAAACTACATTGAATCTATATTGGATAAAGATATTGATGATGATAAAAAGAGAGATAAATTAAAGATGAAACTTCTTTTGAAATCACTTGCTAGAAATGAGTCGTCGACAACTTCGATAAAGACTATTATTGGTGATATTGAGGATAATGATACAGAGAAAGATACATTAATTAGTAGGACTACTTTATATGATTATTTGGATGTGTTAGAAAGGTTACATTTGATAGAAAATCAAGAATCTTATCGAGAAAATTATCGTTCAAGTGAAAGAGTGGGAAAGTCTGCTAAAAGGCACTTTACTGATCCCTCTTTAGCTTGTGCCGTTTTAAATTTGAATGCAGATAAGTTATTGAAAGATTTAAATACGTTTGGTTTTATGTTTGAATCTTTAGTAGAGAGAGATCTTAGAATTTACATTGAATATCTGGGAGGACATTTGTATCATTTTAGAGATAATGTTAGTGGTTTAGAAGTTGATTCTATTTTGGAGTTTGATAATGGGGATTATGCTGCTATTGAGATTAAACTTGGATATAATAAAATTGATGAAGCAAAAATTAGTTTGAGAAAATTTTATGATAATGTTTTGGTTAAACCTAAATTTATGTGTATTATTACGGGGAATTTTAATGCTGTTGTAAAAGATAAAGAGACTGGGATTTATCTTGTTCCTATCACAGCATTGAAACCGTAATTACGAAAATACTTATAAATAGTGAAAGTTATTTATCAGTATTTTTATTGTAAACTTTTGAGAATATTGTTCTAAATGATTGAAAATGTGTGTATGATTTGGTAGAATAGTCTTTGTAATAAAAGGGATTATATTATTAAAGTGAGGTAGTAGAGATGAGATATTTTATGACATTTTCTTATGATGGTAGTGATTTTAAGGGATATCAGAAACAACCTAAAGGAAGAACTGTCCAAGGAGAGATTGAGAGTGTTTTAAAAAAGATTAATGGGGATAAGGCAGTTAAGATAACGGCTACTGGTAGGACAGATGCTGGTGTTCATGCATTAAATCAGAAAGCACATTTTGATTTTGAGGAGAAGATGGATATTGAAAAACTGCTTCATAGTATGAATTCAATGTTACCAGAAGATATTTATATTAAACATATTGAAGAGGTTTCGGATAATTTTCATGCTAGATTTGATGCGACAGGGAAAGAATATATTTATCAGATAAATATGGGAGAATATAATCCTTTAGAGAGAAAGTATGTTTATCAACATAATAAAAAATTAGATGTTGTCGAGATGCAACGAGCAATGAAATATTTAGAGGGAACCCATAACTTTAGAGCATTTACAAAGGTAGATGAAGAAAAAGAGGATTATGTTAGAACTTTATCTCAAACAAATTTACTTCGTGATTTGAAAGATGTTAATAAGATTACATTAGTTTTTATTGGTACAGGATTTTTAAGGTATATGGTTAGAAATATGGTTGGTACTTTAATTGAAATTGGTGAAGGTAAAAGAAGAAGTGAAGAGATTATTGATATTTTAAAGAGTGAAGATAGAACAAAGGCTGGTAAGACGGCTAATCCGGAAGGATTATATTTAAGAAATGTATTTTATTAGAAAGGGAAAAGTTTCTAGTTAGAGACTTTTTCTTTTGGATATTTCTTTTTAAGTATTTTAGGGAAGTGATATGATGAAGTGTAATTTATGTCCTAGATGTTGTAATGTCGATCGGGATAATGGTGAAGTTGGTTTTTGTCAAGCTCCAGGTGAGATGGTGATTGCTAGGTATTCATTGCATAAATGGGAAGAGCCTGTTATTAGTGGAGATGTTGGTAGTGGGACAATCTTTTTTTCTTATTGTAATTTAAGATGTTTATTTTGTCAGAATTATGAAATTAGTGAATATCATAAGGGAAGAACTGTTACAGTAGAGGAATTTTGTGATATTTGTCTTGATTTAGAAAAGAATGGAGCATTAAATATTAATTTGGTTACGCCTACGATTTGGGTAGATAAGATTATAAAGGGATTAGATCTTGCTAGAAGTAATGGATTAAAGATACCTGTTGTTTATAATAGTAGTGGCTACGAGAAGCTAGAGACAATAAAAAAGTTAGAGGGGTATGTTGATATTTATTTACCTGATTTTAAATATTATTCTAATGATTTATCTTGGAAGTTTTCTCATTGTAAGGATTATTTTAAAGTGGCAGATAAGGCACTTGAGGAGATGGTTCGTCAGGTGGGAGATATTGTTATCGATGAGGATGGAATCATGAAAAGGGGCGTTATTGTTTGGCATTTGCTTCTTCCTGGACATTTAGAGGATAGTAAGAGGGTAGTAAAATACTTATATTTAAAATACCAGGATAAGATTATTTTTAGTTTGATGAATCAATATACTCCAGTTAGGGAATGTAAATATGAAGAACTGAATAGAACTGTTCGTGAGGATGAGTATGATGAGTTGATTAATTATGCTTATGATTTAGGAATAAGAAAGGCTTTTATTCAAGAAGGAGAGAGTTGTAAGGAAAGTTTTATTCCTGATTTTAATCAGTTTAGAGTGATATGATATGGTTTATTTTTGAAAAAGGTGTAATTTTATTTTCAAAAAATTCAAAAGATGGTATGATAGTTTGGTAAGTGAGGGATAGTATGGAAAGATTACAGAAAGTGATTGCTAATTCTGGATATTGTTCTAGAAGAAAGGCTGAGGAATTAATATTAGCAGGTAAAGTTTTAGTTAATGGTAGTGTTGTCCGTGAACTTGGGACGAAAGTTAGTCATGATGACGAAATTGAGGTAGATGGATTATCAATAAAGAAGGATCATAACTATGAATATTATTTATTGTATAAACCTAGAGGTGTTGTAACGACGACAAATGATGATAAGGGAAGAAAAACAGTTGTGGATTTAATTGATACAACAGCTAGGATTTATCCTGTTGGTAGGCTTGATTATGATACGACAGGTGTTCTTCTTCTTACTAATGATGGTGTATTTGCGAATGGTCTTATGCATCCTGCCAATGAGATTGATAAAGTTTATATTGCTAAAGTTGAAGGAATACTAAGTGGCTATGACGTAAAGAGATTAAAAAGTGGTATTATAATAGATGGCAGGAAAACCGCAAAATGTCATGTTAAGGTAAGGAGTATTGATAAGAAAAAGAATACTTGTATTGTAGAATTAGTTATTCATGAGGGAAGAAATCATCAGGTAAAGAAAATGATTGAAGCAGTTGGGAAAAAGGTAATAAAATTAAAACGAGAAAGATTTGGTATTTTTGATTTGAGTGGTTTAAAAGCTTCTGAATATCGTAGACTTACAGCGAAGGAAGTTCATGTTGTTTATAGCATGATTAAAAAGTAAAAATAAAAAAGTGTGATTAGATATAAAATGTTGTTTTTTGATGGCATGATGGTATGATTGAATTAAGATAAGTTTTATGATTTAGAACTTATCTCTTTTTTTAGGCATATAATAGTACTAAGAGGTGATAAAAATGGATAAAAAAGAGGAATTTAAGGCTTTTGTAAAAGAAAATCCATTTTTAATTCAGTATGTAAGAGATGGTAAAAAAAATTGGCAAGATTTTTATGAAATGTATGATTTATATGGGGAAGATGAAGATGCTTGGGGAAAGTTATTGAATGAGGAGAGTAAGAGTACTGTAAAAAGTGATAGTAGGAGTGGTGGATATTTAGAAGAATTAGTCAAAATGGCTAAAAATGTTGATGTCAATAAAGTTCAAGAGGGAATTAGCTCTTTGCAGAAAACTTTAGGATTATTTGGAGAGTTATTTGCTGCTAAAGGGGAAGGTAGTGGAAAGAAAGAATATAATCCAAGACCATTATATAAGAGGTTTGAAGATTAATGACTTATGATATTTATAACCGAATTCAGCATGATATTAATCTAAAAAGATATTTAAGAGAGCATTCTAATTGGTATAAAATATTAAATCGTAACCCGGATAGTTTTCCCTCTTTTGTTGAAGAAATGAAAGTAAATTATAAATTAACTACAAGCGATAAAATTAATCGTACCATTGATAATATTAGTATGATTCAGAGTTTTCTTGATGTTTTAAAATAATTAGAGTATAATTTTTTTATTAAGGGAGAGAGAAAAATGCACAAAATAATGGAGAAGACTTTTGAATTAATTGATGTAATAGATGATAGTGAAATGATAAAAGAATTAGAGAAGTATAAAAGACAAATTTTAGAAAATAAAGAGATACAAGAGTTATTAAAAGTAGGGAATAATACTTCTATAGAATATGAACAATTAGAGATAAAGAAGAAGTTATATGAATATCCTGAATATAGGGAATATATGAAATATTATGATGAATTAATGTTTCTGGTGATGAAGATTAATCAAGGGTTTAAGAATTTTACTAAGAATGGAAGAAGATGTGTTAGGTGAGAGTAATTAGTGGTAGTTTAAAGGGAAGAAAGATAAAGGGATATGATATAGAAGGTACTAGACCTACGATGGATAGAGTAAAGATGAGTTTATTTGGAAGTATTCAGAATTATATTCAAGATGCTTGTGTTTTAGATTTATTTGCAGGTAGTGGTAATTTAGGGATTGAAGCAATTAGTAATGGGGCTAAGAGATGTTTTTTTGTTGATAATAATTATCGGTGTATAAGAGTGATTCGTGAGAATATAAAAGAATTTAAGATAGAGGATAAAAGTACTTCTATAGAAAGTGACTATCGTAAGGCTTTAGAAATATTTAAAGATAAGGGCTATGTTTTTGATATTATTTTTGTTGATCCTCCTTATCGAGAACATATTTTATTAGAAATATTAGAGATTGTTAGAGATAATCATTTATTATCTGATAAAGGATTGATTATTTTAGAATATAATTATGAATACGCTAGTGAAGTAGAGGGATATACTTTATTAAAAAAGAAAAAGTATGGAGATAAATTTATATCAATTTATCAAAAAAATTAAAAAAGCAATTGACTATCAATTGTTTTTTTATTATAATTTACTTAACAATAAGGAGGATAAAGAAATGAAAATGTTAAAAATGATAAGAAAGAATAGAAAGAAATTAGATAATAAAGGTTTTACTTTAATTGAATTACTTGCTGTTATTGTAATTCTTGCTATTGTTATGGGAATAAGTGCTAATAGTGTACTAAATTCTATTAATAGTTCAAGAAAGAGTAGTTTATATTCAGCAGCGCAAAATGCAGCGAATAGTTTGAATACTTGGATAAGTGAAGATATGATTCAAACTGATAATGGTTTAAAAAAGCTTGGAGATGATTTTATTAATAATTCCCAAGATGGCAAATGGCATTGCTTGGCAGGTTTAAAAATTAGAAATGCTGATGGTCAAACAGGGGAACCAACTGTTGAGTTAACTAAGGCTTTATCTTTGAATAAAAAGGATGTAGATTTGACACCTACAAAAACTGATGGTTCTACGAATGTTCCAGCTACTCCGGTTGCTACTCATCCGACTGTTACTGGTAAGGAAGGTGAAGGTACTTGTTCAGCATTGCGTTATAACTCTAGTACTGGTGGATATGAGGTGTTGTTAGTTGCAATTAATGGTGGAAAGTATTATGTAAGTGCAGATAAGTATGCTCTTGATGATGCTACACATCATAATAGAAATTATGCATTTAGTAGAGCTTCTGAGCCTGGAACTGATATTAGTGATTAAGACTGAAAGGTCTTTTTTCTTTTTGCATATAAACAATAACCAACAAATTCGGAATATCATTCCGAATTTGTTGGTTATGTTATCTTATATGAATATTAATCCTAATGAGTGAATACCATATAACACAAAATTTTAAGTTCGGTAATAATATTACTTTATATTTGGTAATAAAAGTGCTACAAATTTGGTAATTGTAATTTTCTTTTTTATTTTTTTGTGGTAGAATTGGAATTAAGGATGGTGATTTTATGAATAATTATATTCCTAGATTGATTGATAAAAAAATTAAAAGAAAAATGAATTTATATGGGGCTATTGTAGTTGTTGGTCCGAAATGGTGTGGTAAATCTACTACTTGTTTGCAATTTGCTAAGTCTTCTATTTCTTTTCAGGATCCTGATGAGTATGTAAATAATAAAATGATTGCAGAAACAAAACCTTCATTATTTTTAAATAATGAAAAACCTTTATTGATAGATGAATGGCAGGTTTTTCCTCCAATATGGGATAGTATAAGGTATGATGTTGATAAAACTGGTAAAAAAGGAGAATATCTTTTGACTGGTTCAGCTACAGTAACAAAAGAAAAACCGATGCATTCTGGAACAGGAAGAATTGTTAGTTTGGTTATGAGACCAATGAGTTTATATGAATCGGGGGAATCAAATGGTTGTGTTTCGTTAAAACAACTTTTTGATGGAAAAAATGATGTTAGTGGAATGAGTCAATTAGAAATAGAAGATTATGCTTTTTTACTTACGAGAGGAGGATGGCCAGAATCTATTAAAGTTTCAAAAGATTTATGTTTTGATTATGCAAAAGATTATATACAATCAATTTCTCATACTGATGTTATAACAGTGGATGGAGTAGAGAGAAATCCTTCTAAAGTTAAGTCTTTATTAAGAAGTTTAGCTAGAAATATTTCTTCTACAGTAAGTATCAATACAATTTGTAATGATATTAACATAAGGGGGGATGAAATATCAGAAAAAACGGTTAGAGATTATTTAAATACTCTTGAAAAAATATTTGTTATTGATGATATTAATGCTTGGAGTCCAAAACTTCGGAGTAAGGCTACAATTCGTTCAAGTAAAAAAAGAGAATTTGTTGATCCTTCTTTGGCAATGGCGTCATTGGGCGCTACGGATAAAGACTTATTGAAAGATTTTAATACTTTTGGTTTTATGTTTGAGTCTCTTTGTATGAGAGATTTAAAAATATATGCTGAAAGTATTGATGGAGAAGTTTATTATTATAGAGATAACAATGATTTAGAATGTGATGCTATTATTCATTTAGATAATGGGAAATGGGGAGCAATAGAAGTTAAATTAGGGGGGAATGAAGCCCAAGATGAGGCAGCTAGAAATTTATTAAAAATTAAAAATATTGTTGATGAAAAAGCGATGGGTAGTCCTTCTTTCTTGATGATTTTAACAGGAACAAAATATGCTTTTAAAAGAGAAGATGGTGTTTTAGTTGTTCCTTTAGGATGTTTAAAAGATTAGTTTTTATGGAGGTATTAAATATGGAATTAATTATTGGTAGTCATGTATCTTATAAAAGTGATACACAATTACTTGGCAGTGTTAAGGAAGCTTTAAGGTATGGAGAGAATACTTTTATGTTTTATACTGGGGCACCTCAAAATACTAGAAGAGGTGTTATTAATGATGGGCTTACTTATCAGGCTTATCAGTTAATGAAAGAAAATGGAATGAAATTAGAAAATATTATTGTGCATGCTCCTTATATTGTTAATTTGTGTAATGATGAAAAGTTTGATTTTAGTGTTAGTTTTTTAAAGAATGAGATGGAAAGATGTGAAGAATTGGGGATGACTAAATTAGTTTTACATCCTGGTTCTAGTGTTGGATTAGAGAGAAATCATGCGATTAGTAACATTATTAAAGGTCTTAATATTATTCTTTCTAATCAGTATAAAGTGACAATTTGTTTAGAAACGATGGCTGGTAAAGGTACTGAAGTTGGTAAGAATTTTGAGGAATTAAAATTTATTATTGATAATATTAAATATAAAGATAGGATAGGAGTATGTTTAGATACTTGTCATATTCATGATGCTGGCTATGATTTAAATGATTTTGATAAAGTATTGGAAGAATTTGATCAGGTTATTGGTCTTGATTATTTAAAAGTAATTCATGTGAACGATAGTAAAAATATACGTGGAAGTCATAAAGATAGGCATGAGAATATTGGTTTTGGAGAGATTGGCTTTGATAACTTAATGAAAGTAATTTATCACTCTAAGTTAGAGAGTGTTCCTAAAATATTAGAAACACCATATATTGATAAAGAATATCCTCCTTATAAGGAAGAAATAGAGATGATAAGAAATAAAAAATTTAATGAAAAATTAGCAGATGAAGTAAGAGAAAATTATCAATAAATTGAGGTTTACAACTTATGAATTATTAAGGAATAAGTAAGAAAATATTTGGCTGTAAAAGGTTGAATATTTTTTCTTATTATGATAGAATTTTAGTATAAGAATATAGGATATGAGGTGATGGCTAGTGAAATATAAAAAATTATTATTTGTTATGATAATTGTTATTGTTTCTGGTTTTAGTTTAATGCTTGCTACTAGCTATGCTTGGTATTCTTTTACTAATGGTTCTACTACTTTTGATGCTGTTACTAGTGATAAAGATGTGGACGTTCGTTTTATTAAGGGAGAGTATATTAATAATACAGTGGCTGTGCCAATTGCCAGTGCAGATGTGGATAGGTATTCAGATAAACATCAATTTGTTGTTAGAGTGAGAAATAATAAAGAGAGTAATCAAATATTGTTAAAAATATCTTTGGTTGATATTGCCATGTCAGAAGCTTTGAGAAATACTAATTTTGTTGTTGATTTATATCATCAAGGGAGTAAAGTTGCTACGGTTAATGGAAGTAGTCTTGCTATTAGTGGTGATACAACAAAGTTGCTTCATACTGTTACTTTGGATTCTACAGTAGATAATAATTTTGAGGTTAGAGTATATTTGCTGGATAATGGTAGTGATCAAAGTACTTTAATGAATAAAAGTTTTAGTGCTAAGATTCAAACTGAAGTAGTGTCCCGATTGAAAACTAAGATTAGTGATTATAGTGATGCTGACATTCAGATTTCTTCTATAAAAATAGATGGTAAGAGTAGTACAACCCTACCTACGAGTGGATATTATACGATGAGTTCTAGTTGTACTAAAGGAAGTAGTTTAAGTTGGGATGGTGTTAGTAAGACAATTACTTATGCTAAGGGAAGTAAAGTAAATGATAGTTGTAGTTTGACTTTTACTAGTGCTACTAGTAGTAAGTTATTAAATACTGTTTCAGTTGGTAGTTATGTAAAATATATTGGCACTAATGGTTGTGATGGAAAGCATTGTGAAGGAGAAAATGCGAATTATGTTAGTGATAATGATATGGGATATTGCAATTCATCGAGTTATAAGTTTTATGTTAATGGTTGGCGCGTTGCTTATGTTAAAGATAGTAGTGTTTATTTAGTGAGTGCTGGTGCTCCTGAATGTGTACGTACTTATGTTGAAAATATTTCGTCGAGTACCAGTAGCCAATATTTAAGTACCAATTATTATTATGGAAGTGGTTATGTGTTTAATGAAACAACGGGAAAGTATCGTTTAACCGGAGTTACTTCTAGTACTTTAGCATGGAGCAGTAACTATAATAGTATTATTGCTAATACTCCTTATACTTGTGAAAGTACTTCTTCAACAGGAACTTGTACTACAATGTATAAGGTTACGTCTTATTCTTCATCTACTCGAGGTGTGACTATTCCTTATTATAATTATGATGGGGCGGGAGTTCCTAATCATATTGCTCATTTAAATCAAGTAGCTTTAAAATATTGCAATCCTAACTATTCTTATAATGGTGTGTGTGATGGTACTAGTAGTTGGAATATTAATGATAGTGATTATCAAATTATTACCACAAATATAGGAACAAAAAAAACGCTTAGTAATTGTTATAATAGTTATGGAAACAAAGTATGTGGATATAACAATGATTTCATTGATAATGGAGGTTTTTATTGGTTTGCTACTCTTTATAGTTCCTCTTCGGCTTATGCATTTTACTGGAATCAAAATGACCGGATTGTGGGTTACAAATATTCTAGCAATGTGTACGGTGTGCGTCCAGTCCTACGTCTTCGATCTTCGGTCAGCGTGATGAGTGGCAGTGGGACATATAAAGATCCATATGTGATTCAATAGAATAATAAAAATATTTAATGGAGGTAGATTGTTTTGTGTGTATTTCATGTTTTAGAAATAGGAAGGAAACTTCATTGAAATATGGATATTTATTATTGAAATAAGGTTGATTTAGAATTGATAAAAATAATGAAAATATAAATTTTATAAAAAATTAAACTCTGTAAGATGAGCAAAATTCTTTTTTCAATTCTTCTTAATGTTTCTTATAAGGAAAGAGGTGAATTTCATTAATGAAAAGAAAAATATTAATGATTTTAATTATTATTTTAGGTGTTTTTTCTATTTCTTTTTTTAAAGATGAAAGTTTCTCTCGTTTTTTCACTTTAAAAGAAATTAAGTATAATGGGAATAATTTACGGGTAAGTATAGATGGAGCTACTAGTACTTCCTTACCTACTAGTGGAAATTATTATTTAGTTTCTTATGATTGTAAAAGTAGTGATACGGAAGTTGCGTGGAATAGTACTAATTATACTTTAAGTGTTAGCAATGGAAACAAAAAAGGTGGTATTTCTTGTTATTTGAATTTTCAATCTAAACCAAAGTTAAGTGAAATGTCAGTTGGCTCTTATGTTAAATATGTTGGTAATAATGGGTGTAGTGGTAAGTCTTGCGAAGGGCAAAATGCAAATTATGTTAGTGATGATAATATGGGATATTGCTATTCATCAAATAATAAGTTTTATGTCAATGGTTGGCGTGTTGCTTATGTTAAAGATGAAAGTGCTTATTTAGTTAGTGCTGGTTCTCCTGAATGTATGTGTACAAATTCTAGTGGTACTGCTGGTACTAGTTGTAGTAGTTATGAATCCACAGGCGGGTTACCTAAACATTTAGCTAATTTAAATGATAAAGCTTTAAAATATTGTAATCAGGATTATGCTTATAATGGGATATGTAATACTAATAGTGGTTGGAATATTAATGATAGCGATTACCAAATCATTACCACAAATATAGGAATAAAAAAAACACTTAGTAATTGTAATAGCATATATGGTGTCAGAGCATGTGGATTTAATAATGATTTGATTGATAATGGAGGTTATTATTGGTTTGCTACTACTAGTAGTGGAAATGATATGTTTTATTGGTATTCTTTTGGAAGATATCCTTGGATTGATCATGGCGGAACTTCAGATCAGTTGTACGGTATTCGTCCAATTTTACGTCTTCAGTCTTCGGTCAGAGTGACAGGGGGAAGTGGGACATATGAGGATCCATATACTATTGTTAATAATAGTTTTTCAATTAATAGTGGATCTGAATATGTTAATGCAAGTGGTTTATCTAGTATTAAACTTACTTTAGTTGGTTCTTCTGATGTTAGTACGATGTGTATTAATACTGATAGTACAGGATGTAGTAATTATGTTGCTTTTGCGACTAGTTATACTCTAGATTGGTCGGGAGCAACTGATGGGAAAAGGACGGTTTATGTTTATTACAAAAATAGTGCTGGAGAGATTGTAGCTTCGATGAATCGAAGTATTACTGTTGATACAGTAGCACCTAAGAATAATTCTGTTCGTATAAGTAGTGGTTCGACACTTACAAGAACTTTAACTATTTCTAGTACTGGTGCAAGTAAAATGTGTTTTTCTAATACAAGCAGTAGTTCTAGCAATTGTACTTCTTGGGTAGATTATGCGACTAGTTATTCTTGGACGCTTAGTGATGGTGATGGGAGTAAAACTGTTTATGCTTTTTTTAAGGATGATGCTGGTAATATTAGCAGTACTACTGCAACTACTACGGTTACATCAACTTATGCAGTAGATGAAGATTTTTCTGATAGTACTTATGATAGTCATTTAACGATAGCAGGGAGTGGAAGTTATCCTTGGGTTGTTTCTAATGGACAGTTTCAAAGTAATAATAAGGGAGTAGGTAGCTCAACTAGTACGTCTACTATTCAATTTACCCCAACTAAAAGTGCTACTTTATCTTTTGATTATGGTGTTTCTTCTGAATCTAATTATGATAAATTAACTATTACCTTAGCTGGGGATGGGACTACAACAACTTTAGTTAATGCGATTAGTGGAACTACTACAGGTACACAATCTAATGTTTCTTTAACCAGTGGTGTTACTTATACTTTGACATTATCTTATACAAAAGATAGTAGTTTAGATAAAAATGATGATATTGGTTATATTGATAATTTAAAAATACAATAGTCATAGGAGGAGTTAATGAAAAGGAAGAATATTTTGAGATTTATTGTTGCGGGGATAGTTTCTTTTGTGATTTTGATTGTTATTTTATTAGGTGTATCAAAAAATAAATCAAGTAATTTGTTGAATTTATATAAAACAAGTTATAATCATGAGTCTAAAGATGAAATGATTGGCTTTTTGTATCATCGATATCAGGTTGAGGATGGATATAAGTTTTTTGTTGTTGGTAGTGACATGAATCGTGATATTGATGATACTTATGGGCTATATTATAGGGGAGAGAAAACTACTTTTGAAGAATTTTCTTCTATTTATCGAAGTTATATTTTGTTAGATTTGATGAATTATGATACGCATGGATATGATGAGAATAAAAATTGTTATTTTTATCCTTTAGATGAATTTAAGGATGCTTATTTAAAGTATTATGGTGGGATAGATGATTTTAAGATTGATACTGATGAGAGGTATTCTCCTAGATTTTATTTAGATGGAGATACGATGTGTATTTCTAAAGATGATGGTGGTAGACAATATAATAAAGTTATTGATACTTATTTTGTCAATGGTATTTATCGAAATGATGAAATGATTATTTATGAGAGAGTTGCTTTTATCCAGTTAGGAGATAAAACTGTAGATTTTTATCAAGATTATTCTATGAAGAAGAAAGTTTATTCTTTAGAAAGAAATAAGGTTGATTTGAGTTTTATTCATGATTCTAAGGTTGTTTCTAATGTTTTGATGCAATATAGGGACAAATTTCCTATTTATGAATATCATTATCGTAAAGGAGATTCTACTTATTTTTTAGAATATATTTCAAAATAAAAAAATAGAAATAAGTATTGTATTAAAAAAATTAATAATTGATGAAATAAGTGTTATAATAACTTAAAAGTTATTGTGGAGGAATTTATTATGATGGGTGGTAGATTTAGTAAGTTTCAAGAGAGACTTAGAAATATTAGATTATCTCGGAGAAAAAAACTTCAGTTTCAAAAGGAAAATCAGAAATTTATTGATAGCAAAGTTCAAGAGATAAAAAAGGTGATTCAAGCAGATGGTACTGTTTATCGAGTTCGTGTTGCAAAGGGGATAGGTGAGAGAAAATTACCTAAGAAAGCAACAAGAGAAGTTGTTGAAAATCCGGATAAAAAAGAAATTGATAAAGTTGATTTAGATATTAAGGAAGTTAGTAAGGAGAAACTAACGGTCAAAGATGTTGATGAGCAAAAAAAGGTTTATCAAGATGATAGTTCTCATGTTGTTCATGTGCCATCTTCTTTAGAGAAAAAGTCTGTTTCTGATCGAAGTTCAGGAGATAAACCTGTGGAAAGTGAAGATATTAAAAATAAAGAAGTTTCGAAAGATGATTCTAATAAAGATTTAAAATCTCAGATAGAAAATATAAATCTTAAGAAACCAAAATTACCTAAGAAAAAAGTTGGATATGCTTATTCTACTGATCCTGGGGAAAGAAACAAACAACTTCAAAGTTTATCTGATTCTGAAAGAAAAGAGAGAATCGCAATTTTAGGAGCGGAATTAACTTATAAAATTAAAAATCAGTTTGAAAATTATTTGGATGAAATAGATGTTTTATCTAGTGAGCTTTATTTATTGGATGAAGATTTAAAAAAATCAGTAGAAGTAATTGAATTGGAACAATTGAATAAAAAAATTTATAGTTTAGTTGAACGGATGAATAAAATTATTGATCAATATGAAGCTTATCGAAAAAATGGATATTTAGATAGAGTTCTTGATTTTGATGATTCTACTATTATTGATGATATGATTGATTACCGTGATTTATTGGATTCTGCTTTTGAACGGAAAAAATTTGCTACTGAATATAGGATGATGGATGAATTTAAGTTACTTTATAGTCATTTAGTAGATATTGATAATAAGGAAAAAGATTTGCAAGAAAGAACTTTAGAGAAAAAGGCGAATTACGAGGAAAGAGATAGTAAATTTCTTGAGATTAATGAAAAAATGAAGGAAGAATTAAATATTTCTTTAAAGTGTAATCAAGAAATTAATGAACAGGAACAATATTTAAAAGATATTATGGGTAAAGTTGGAAAAATTACTAAAGAGGAGTATGTAACGCATGTGTTAAAGGGATTGAATCAATTAGTATCTACTGGTTTAAGATATATTGGTTTAATGATGTGTTCTCCACTTAGGGGATTAGTTCCATCAATTGGATTACAAGCTCTTGTAACTAATCAAATGCTTCATAGTGTTTATCGTAATCTTCGTTATGAAAAGGTTGAACATGTAAAATATTCTGCCATTAATTATGATCGAGAACTTTTAGATAAAATTTCGGATATTGATTTTACTTCTGATTTATTGGAACAAAATTTGTATAATATTCAGCATTTAAAGGAAGATTTTTTAATGCAATATCAATCTAATATTCCTCATTATGATGAATTTTTAGCTAATCTTGAGAAGGTGGAAGATAAAATTATTCATCAAAAAAATAAAGTAGAAATTATTAAAAGTAAGTTAGAGAAATCAAAAAAAATTAATGAACATAAAATGAAAACACTTGATAAGTTGAATCATGAATAGTGTTTTTGATGGGTTAGAAAGATTTTTTTGATTTCTTTTTTACTAGTTTATTTTTCTAAATTGTGGTAACATTATCATTAGATAGATAGGCGGTGTTTTATGATAGAAGTAATTGACAGAGAGACAATGGTTAAGATGATGGCTTTAATTTTATGTGGTATTCGTTATGAGAAAAATACTTATGTGGTTTTTGGAATTCGTAGAGATAAGATTGATGCTAATTTATTTGTTGGTAAGGTTATTCAAAATAGCCGAGGTCTTACGATTGATAATCATTTTTCTAATGGAGAAAAAGAGGTTGTTGATGGTATTGTTCAAAAATTTTTAAATCATGTACCCAGAGAAGAACTAGAGAATAGTGGTTTTGTTATTATTGATGATATTCTTTTAAGTGGAATACAATATTATGATATTAAGAAATGTTATGTTAGTACAGTTCCTTTAATTAAAGTAAAAGAGATGATGAAGTATTATTCTTTTATAAGAGAGACGATCTTTGAACAACCAATTTTAGATGTTCAGGAGGATAGGAGAATTTTTAATGAAGGGTATATTGGTAATTTATTTTTAATTTTATTAGGACTTGGTGTTATTGTATTTTGTGTTTTTGTTGTTATGATGACTTTTTTGAAATGAGAGGGTGTGTGAGATAATGATTTGTGTTGATGATGTTTCTAAAAAATTTGAGAAGAAAATTTCTAAGAAAGAAACCATTTCTTTTTATGCAGATAGGAATTTATCTTTTTGTTTAAAGGAGGGGCAAATTTTAGGAATATTAGGACCAAATGGTGCTGGTAAGACTACTTTGCTGAGAATGCTCTCTGGTTTGATGATGCCAAGTGAAGGAAAAATTTTGATTGATGGAATGAGTTATTTGGATAAGAGTAGGGAGATTAAAAGAGAAATTGCTTTTTTATCGGGAAGTACTAAACTTTATAAGGATATTTCTCCTCTTGAGTTATTAGAGATGTGTGGAGAATATTATGGGGTAGAAAGGGACGAACTTGAAAAGAGAATTCATGATATTGTAAAAAGATTTCAGATGGAAGACTTTTTGTATCAGAGAATAGAGAATTTATCGACAGGGCAATATCAAAGGGTAAGTATTGCTAGATGTTTGGTGCATAATCCTAAGTATTATATTTTTGATGAAGCTACTAGCGGATTAGATGTTATTTCAAGTCAAATTATTATTGATTTTATTAAGGAAGAAAAAAAACGTGGAAAAGGAATTATTTATTCTACCCATTATATGGAAGAAGCTAGTAGTATTTGTGATGATATTTTGATGATTCATCATGGAGAAATTATGGTTTTAGATAAGGCTAAAAATATTTTAAAAAAGACGAATACAGATAATTTGCGTGATGCTTTTTTTGCACTTACTTCTAAGGAGGAAAAATGAGAGAGATAATCATTACAATTAAGAAAGAATTAAGGTCAATACTTAGGGATAAAAAAACTTTTGTTACTTTACTTTTATTTCCTCTTTTAATTCCAGTGATGATTTTTCTATATGCTTATATGTATGATAGTGAGATGGAGAATAATACTTATTTGATTGGAATTGATTATTCTTTGAATCAGACAGAAAGGGAAATTTTAAGTGAAGTGAATCTTAATGTTAAAAATTATGTTTCTAAAAATAAGATGATGGAAGCGTATGATAAGGGAGATATTTTTGGATATATTCATTTAAAAGAGGATGGAAAATATGTTATTTATGTGAATGAAGATTCTTCGGATGGAATGAAAGTTAAGGGCTATATGTTATCTTATTTGGAAGGATATAATACTTATTTATCTAAACTTTATTTGATTGGGGAAGATATTGATGTAGAGAAAGCAACTAAGCAAATTGAATATGATGTTGTTAATTTAGAGGGAGATAATTTTCTTCTTAATTTGATGTTTACCATAGCCTTTACTTATATTGTGATGTCTATTGTTATTGCTACTACAAATATGGCGACTAACGCTACTGCTGTTGAAAGAGAAAATGGAACTTTGGAGACGATTTTAACTTTTCCTGTTTCTTCGAAAAATTTAATTTTGGGAAAGTATATTGCTACTGTAATTATGGGTTTTTTGTCTGCTTTTATTGGCTTAGTTTTAACGATAATTAGTTTATTTGTTGTTGTTCAAAACTTTTCTTTCTTTAAAGATTTGGCATATCAAATTGAAGTGGGGAGTATTTTTATTTCTTTTGTTGTTATTGTCATGGCTTCTTTGTTTATTGCGGGGCTTTCAATTATGCTTACTATTTTTACGAAAAGTTATAAAGAGGCTCAGTCTGTTAGTTCTGTTTTGAATATTTTGACGATTATTCCTATGATGATTTCTTTAATTGGGATATCTATTCAGAAGTGGTTTTATTTGATTCCTATTTTTAATTATACCCAGATGCTTATGGATGTATTCTCTGGAAATATTAATGGGGTAGCAATTTTGATGATGGTTTTATCTTCTGTTTTTTATGTATTTTTCATTTTAAATTTTATTATTAAAAAATATCATTCAGAAGAAGTTTTATTTGGAAAATAGGTGGATATGTTTGAAAAAATATTTTGTTATAGTTTTTGTTGTTTTTGTTGCTTTTTTTGTTTTATTTTTGGGAATTTCTAAGAATAGAATGAATGATTATTATGATGAAGTAAATAAAAAGGTATTTCGTAGTAATCATATTAAGAAAGGGAGTAGTAACTGGAGTTATTTTAAGGATGCTACAGATGTTGCTAGTCATAATAGTATTTTATTATTTGATGATGTTTTAGAGGGGGATAGTGATTTTTCAAGGAAGGCAGGAGATGTTTATCATAATATGTTCAATCAAGAAAAAAGAGATAAGGATGGTTTGGCAGGGCTTTCGGATACCATTAATTTAATTTATCAATCTCAGAATATGAAAGAGTTAGAGCGTGTTATTGATTTGGTAGAAAATGAGCTTGGAATAAATATTTTAATGGATATTGAAGTTTATGCTGATTATGAGGATACGAGTCGTAGTTTAATTTACTTATCTCCTGTTTCATTTGCTTTTGGCTCTAGTGCTGATTATTTTGCTAATGATGATTATATGGCTTATAAGGCTTATCTTAAGAGAGCAATCATAAAGTTACTTCAGGTATATGGCTATGAAAGGGATGAAGCAAAGAAGATTTCTTTGGAATTGGTTTCTTTTTATGAAGATATTGCTTCTTCTAGTATGTTAAGTTCTGATTTGGGGGATGTGAATCAGATTTATCATAAGGTAGGAATTGATACTATTTGGAGTATTTATTCTAATGTAGATATTTTAAAGTATTTTAAGGATAAAGATATTCAGGTAGATACTTTTAATTTAATTGATGTTGGACAATATAAAAAGATTAATGCCTATTTTTGTGATGATAACCTTGAGTTATGGCAGCATCATTTACTTGTGATGATTTTATCTCATTATGCCCCATATTTGTCTTCGGACTATAAAGAAGTAGCGAATGAATTAAGTGAGAGTTTAGGGGGAGAGAATGATGGTAGTGATGAAGAAAAGATAAAAGAGCAGGTGATGAATTTATTTTCTGAAAATTTTTCTTCTCTTTATGCTAAGAAATATAAAAGTGTTTCCCATGAAAAATATTTGCAAGAGTTATTTTTGAAAATAAAAAATACTTATCGAGAATTAATTTTAGATAGTGACCATATTAGTGATAAAGCAAAGAAAAAGGCGATTGATAAATTAGAAGAAATGCGGTTAGTTCTTGGAGATGATAATGATGCTAGTTTCTCTTTTGATGGGGTAAATCTATCCGATAATTTGGTTCAAAATATTAAAGAAATTCAAAAGTTTAAGAGAAAAGAGATGTTAATGGATTTGTTTTCTGATTATCATTTTTTTGTTGATAACCGTGTTGTGAATGCGTATTATCATGTTAATTCTAATGCAATTTATGTGCCTGTTGCGATTTATTCAATGATTGACTTAAAAAGGGATGAATTTTTTAATTTGGGAGCAGTGGGAATGATTATTGCTCATGAAGTAAGTCATGCTTTTGATTTTAATGGTAGTAATTATGACGCAAAAGGGAATTTTTCAAAATGGTGGACGAATGATGATTACAAGTATTATCAGAATTTAAAAAAGAAAGTGGTCCTTTATTATTCTTCTTATGAAGTTTTGCCAGGAAGGTATATTGATGGGGAGAAGACAATTAATGAGAATATTGCAGATATGGCTTCTTTGGAGTGTCTTGGTCGTATTTTAGCAGATAGTGGTGCAACAAAAGTAGAGAGAGAAAAGATGTACCAAGGATTTGCTTCTGTTTTTGCCAGTCAAGAGACGAAGGAATACAAAAAAATGCTCCTTCTTATCGATACTCATGCACCGAATAAATATCGGGTTAATGCCGTTTTATCTTCTAATGATATGTTTTATTCTACTTATCATTTATCTATTTTTGATGAAATGTATATTCCTTTAAAAAAACGAATTAAAGTATGGTAATTTAGAAAAATTAAAAATTATTTTATTAAAGTACTTATCTTGTTTAGACTTTTATTAAGGTTTAAATAAGGTAAGTATTTTTTTGTAAAAATTTGTAAAAAGAAGAAGGATTTTAACAAAAATAAGCGAATAATATAAGTAGAGGAGGTAATATAATGAAAAAAATAAAATCATTGAATTTAAGAAAAAGACAACATTATTTTTATCAATTTTTCTTTATTATTGTTATCTTTCTTCTTTGTTTTAAAGGAATTTTTGTTAAAGCAGGGATGATGGACTCAAAGCTAGAGAAAAATCGATTAGAGGGGGTTTATGCGATTGCTAAATATAATGGAGAAGAACATTTGTATTATTTAAATATGTATACACTTAATGGAGTTGTTTCCTATTGTATTGAACTGGGGCGTGATATTACAACGGATTATTATCATTCAACAGAGGATTTTGGGCTTTCTTATTTATCTAAAGAAAGTAAGGAGTATGTTCAATCAATTGCTTATTTTGGTTATTTATATCCTGGACATGAGAGTTATTTTTATTATATGGCGGCTCAAGAGTTAATTTGGGAATATTTGAGTGGGGGCGAGATTTCTTGGACGAATGTTTTAGATATTCATGGAGAGGAAATTGATATTGAATCTTATAAGAGGGAGATATTAAATTTGCGGAATTGGTTTTATTCGGGGGTGGAATTTGATTTTCAAAATGATTCTTTTCTTCCGATTGATGCTACTGTGACAATTTATTCTAAAAAAGGTGAACTCGATTTATATGAAATTGTCGATACTGGGAATACGGAGGCTTGGACTGAAGGAAGCATTTTGAAGATAAAGACAAATGGTAATTATATTGGGAGAAATAAGATTATTTTAAAAAGAAAACAGGCTTATTCTTACGCTAGTAAGTTTTATTATTATGATAGTTCTCAGCAATTAATTTCTGTTGGAAATTTTTTAGAGGACACAAAAGAAATTCGTTTTCAAATACAAGGTAAAGACATGACGTTTCAGGTTATTGATGGTGAGACTAAAGAAAGTACTCCTTTTGGACAAGCTTCTTTTGAAGGTGCTACTTATCAGTTATATGATGATACTAATCAATTTCTTGAAGAATTTTCTGTAGATGAATATGGTAAAGGATATGTTAGTAATTTAGGATATGGAAATTATATTATTCGGCAAGTTAGGGAAAGTTTAGGGTATCAGATTAATGAAAGTGAAGTTTTTGTTTCTTTTGGACAAGATGAGATGCCTGTTTTGTTAGAGGAATATCCTTACTATGAAACGGTAGAAATTCACAAAAGATATAATTTTGAAAATAATGGTCAGTTGAAAGAGGAAGGAAATATTCAATTTGAAATTCTTGACTATGACGGTAAGAGTTTGGGTATTATTACAACCGATGAACTTGGAGTTGCTTCCATTCGTTTGCCTTATGGTGTTTATACGATTCGTCAAATTAATACTTTATTTGGATATAAAAAGGTAGAAGAAGTGAGTTTTCGAATTAATAAACAAGGAAGTGGCAAATCAACTATTAATTTGACAGATGATTATATTATTTGTAAATTAAAACTCCGGTTGATTGATTTAGAATTTCAGGAAAAAATTAAAAGTAATGCTTTCTCTTATCGGATTTATTCTTTTCGTAAAGATAAGTATTTAGAAGTGAATGGGAAGGAGGTATTTCAAAGTGATTTATCAGGAGAACTTTTATTTCCTCTTCTTCTAGGTTATGGAGATTATCGACTAGAGGAGGTTACGGTTGATTCTGATTATGTTTTTCAGAAACAAAATATTGAATTTACGATAGATGATTATAGCAATATGACTTTAGAAGATGGTTATTTGTTAAATACCATGGATGTTTTTCAAAAGAGAATCAAAAAAGAAGTTAAAGTATATACCAAAAAAGAAATTTTTAAGGTGGGAGATAATCGATATTGGTACGAGAAAAAGGCTCGTGGAGGTGTTTTATTATCTTTAATTTCGGCTACTGATAAGAAGTGGTATGATAAAACTTTATATCATGAAGGAGAAGTAATTGATACCATTTCGACTGATAAAAATGGAGAAAAAGAGTTTTCTTTATATTTAGGAGATTATTGTTTAGTAGATGGGGAGACAAAGGAAGAAAAATGTTTTTCTTTAACAGATAAGGATGATAAAAAGGAAATCGAATTTTTAACAAAAGAAAAAAGATTAAGTATTGTATATCATAATCAAGATAGTAACCAAGAAAATATAGAGGGAAGTGTAGTAGAAGTTATTTCAAATGGAAAGAAAATATATACAGGGCTTACTTCAGAAGATGGTACTTTTATGGTTAAAGATTTAAAAGATGGGGAATATTGCTTTTTGCAGAAGAAAGTTTCAAAGAAATATTTATTGAGTAAGGAAAAACAATGTATTTCAATTGACTCAACGAAAGAAGTATGGGATGTTTATATGATGAATCAAATTAATTCTTCTATTATTCAGGTTCCTGATACTTTAGAAGAAAAAAAAGAAATAGGGAAAGTGATTGTTATTGTACTTTTGATTGTAGTAGGAGGTATTCTTTATCAAAAGAAAATTTATTCTTTGCTTTTTAGGTAGTAGTATAGTTATTTTCCTTGGGTTATTTTTTCATGATTTTTCTAAAAGCAATATTTCTCTTTCTATCCCTTCTTTTTCTTCTATTCAAATGGGTAAGGCTTTAAAATATTCGTACTTGTTAGAACTAGATATTCCTAAAATTCAGTTTAAAGATTATGTTTATCCTATGGATAGTCCTTTTAATAAGGTTGATTTACATGTTGAAATATTGGAAAGTAGCAATATAGAGAATAATCTTTATTTTTTAGCAGGACATTCTGGGAATGGAAGGTATAGTTATTTTAATCATTTGGTTGATTTAGAAAAGGGAGATGTTGTTATTTTACATATTCAGGGAAAAAGGTTATGCTATGTTGTTTGTGATATTTACTTAATTGATAAAGATGGATATATGACGGTTATGGAAGAGGATGATGTTTTATATTTAATTACTTGTAGTCTTTTGGATAAGGGGAAGCAACTTATTATTAAATGTTATTTGGCATAAAAATAAAGTAGACAGATTTTATTATAATTGATATAATTTAAATGGTGATAAAATTGAGTAAGATAATTGAAAAAATTAAATTAAGAGCAAAAAATAATAAAAAGACTATTGTACTACCTGAGGTTATGGATAGACGGGTATTGGAGGCTGCTGATATTATTTTAAAAGAGGAAATTGCTCATGTGATTTTAGTTGGAAAAAAGGAGGAAATTTTAAAAAATAGCGAAGGATTAGATCTTCATCTTGCAACGATTATTGATCCTTTTTGTGATAGCAAAACTCGTGAATTACAAGAAAAACTTTATGAACTTCGTCGGGAAAAGGGAATGACCATGGAGGAAGCATATCGTCTACTTACGGAAGACTATATGTATTATGCTTGTATGTTAGTAAAGTTAGGATATGCTGATGGAGCAGTATCAGGTGCTTGTCATTCGACATCAAATACGCTCCGTCCTGCTTTACAAATTTTAAAGACAAAACCTGGGGTTAAGTTGGTATCTGCTTTTTTCTTGATGGTTGTACCAGATTGCCTTTATGGGGATGAGGGAACGTTCTTGTTTGCTGATTCTGGGTTAGAACAAAATCCTGATTCGGATAAACTTTCTTATATTGCAGGCTCTAGTGCTGAGTCATTTCAACTTTTAACGGAACATGAGCCAATTGTCGCTATGCTTTCTCATTCTACAATGGGTAGTGCAAAACATGCAGATGTCGAAAAGGTTGTTAATGCTACAAAACTTGCTAAAGAGAGATTCCCTCAGTATAAAATTGATGGTGAGTTACAGTTAGATGCTGCAATTGTACCTTCTGTTGCTAAGTCAAAGGCAGCAGGTAGTGAAGTTGCTGGTCATGCCAACGTATTGATTTTTCCTGATTTAGATGCGGGAAATATTGGTTACAAATTAGTTCAAAGATTAGCTAAGGCAGAGGCATATGGACCTATTTGTCAAGGCATTTCTAAACCAGTTAATGACTTATCTAGAGGTTGTAGTGTAGAAGATATTGTTGGGGCGGTTGCAATAACGGCTGTTCAAGCAATTGGGAATTCATTGCAATAAGATAATGATGAATTTATTTTGGCACTAAGATAAACTTAGTGTTTTTTTCTCTATTAAAGTACTTGAATAACTGTAAAAAAAAAGATATACTTATAGATAAGAAGAGTAGGAGGAAATCATGGAGAAAAAAAATCAAGAAAGAAGCATAAAGCTTAAGAAAAAAGCAACTTCTAAGTTAAAAAGTAAGAGAAATAATCATCGGTTAGAAAAGAAAAAAAAGAGGAAGTCTTTAGAAGTATTTTTGAAAAACAAAAATTATCTTTATGTTATTGTAGTAATGATTAATATTTTATTTACTATCTTTATGGCTAGGCAAAATAAAATTAATTATGTTAATATTACTGGTCGTGATGTGATGTTAGGGGAAAATAATTATTTGTATTTTGGAAGAAATTATATTAATTTAGTTATTATTGGCTTTTTTTCCTTATATACTATGTTACTAAGGCGATTTTTAATCAAAAAGAAGCTTACTTGGAAATTTGTTATTTTAACCCTTATTTTTTACTTTATTCTTGATATAATATTATTCTGTGTTTTTACTAAACGTATTTTTTAGAAAGAGGATTTTATGCGAAATATTTATGATTATACAAAGAGGGAATTAGAAGATTATTTTGTTTCATGTGGCGATAAGAAATTTCGAGCTATCCAAATCTATGATTTTTTGTATAAGAAAAGAATTGATGAAGCAAGTAGGATGAATAATATTGGAGGTCATTGTCAAAAAATACTTCAGGAGAACTTTTCTTTTGAAAAAATTAAGATTTTATTAAAGCAAGAAGATGAAGGGGTTTCTAAATATTTGTTTGAATTGTTGGATGGAGAGAGAATTGAGTCTGTTTTAATGTTTCATGATTATGGAATTAGTATTTGTGTGTCTAGTCAGGTTGGTTGTAATATGGGATGTCGTTTTTGTGAAAGTGGACGTCTTAGAAAAGTTCGTAATTTAGAGGCATATGAGATTGTTCAACAGATTTTATTAATTGAAGCTGATATTGGAAAGAGAATTACGCACGTTGTGGTGATGGGGATAGGAGAACCTATGGATAATTATGATAATGTGATGCGATTTATCCGTATTATTAATGATGGAAATGGTATTGGTATTGGTTCTAGGCATATTACTGTTTCTACTTGTGGTGTTATTCCTGGAATTGAAAAGTTTATTCATGAAGATGGTCAAGTTAATTTAGCGATTAGTTTGCATGCACCAAATGATGAGATTCGCAAGAAAATTATGCCAATAGCATCTGCTTATTCAATGGATGATTTATTTGAAGTGATGAAAAAATATATTAAAAAGACCAATCGCAGGGTTACTATAGAATATATTATGTTAGAAAAAATTAACGATATGGATTGTTGTGCTAGAGAGCTTGCTAAAAAGTTAAAAGGAATTTTATGTTATGTGAATTTAATTCCTTATAATGAGACAGAAAATATTGGTTATAAACGGTCAAATAAGGCTCAGATTATGCGTTTTTATGATATACTAAAAAAAGAAAATATTAATGTGACAGTGCGAAGGGAATTTGGTGGTAAGGTAGATGCAGCATGTGGTCAACTTCGGGCGAATAATACTTTATCGAAAGGAGAAGTGTGATGGAAACTTTTTATATGACTGATACAGGACAAGTGAGGACTCATAATGAGGATAATGTTATTATTTTAAGTAATGATAAGAATGAATATTTGTTAGCGGTTGCTGATGGCATGGGTGGTCACAAGGCAGGAGAAGTTGCTAGTGCAATTGTAATTAATCATTTGACAGAGGAATTCTACGGGCTTGATTCTATTGGCAATAAGGAAAGTGCTGTTGAATTTTTAAGAAATATTGTTACGGAGATGAATCAGAAAATTTTTGAATATACAAAAGAAAATCCAGATAGTAAGGGAATGGGAACTACTTTTGTTTGTGCTATTCAAACAGATGATTATTTGCTTTATGGCAATATTGGAGATAGTTCTGGGTTTGTGATTAAAAATCATAAAATTCATAAGGTAACAAAGGATCATACATTAGTTAATTTATTAGTTTCTACAGGGGAGCTTACTCCAGAAGAAGCTAAGTATCATCCAAGAAAAAATGTTTTAATGCGCGCTTTGGGAGCAAATAATCCAATTGATATTGATATTTTTGATGTCGATATTAAAAATGATGGAATATTACTTTGTAGTGATGGGCTTACTAATATGATTACAGAAGAACAAATAGAGAGGGTATTAAATGAAGAATCTACGGCCCAAGGGGTAGTAGAAAAATTGATTCGAAAAGCAAATGCTAGAGGTGGAAATGACAATATCAGTGTTGCTTATTTGAAAAGAGAAAGCGGTGATGTGTGATGTTATCTAAGGGTCAAGTAATTAATGAGAGATATGAGATTTTGAAATCGATTGGTGAAGGGGGAATGGCGAACGTTTATTTAGCACATGACAAAATTTTAGACCGTGATGTTGCAATAAAAGTATTAAGAGGAGATTTGGAGAATAATGAGAAATTTATTCGAAGATTTCAAAGAGAGGCTAAGAGTGTTTCTGATTTGTCTCATCCTAATATTGTAGAGGTTTATGATGTAGGGGAGGAAGATGGTCAGCATTATATTGTTATGGAGTATATTGATGGTAAGACTTTAAAGCAGTTAATTCAAAAGCGAGGAGCGCTTACGGTTCCTGAGGTTATTGATATTATGGCACAACTTACTGATGGACTTGCACAAGCCCATGATGCTTATATTATTCATCGAGATATTAAGCCACAAAATATTATGATTCTTGATAATGGAATGATTAAAATTACTGATTTTGGTATTGCTATGTCAATGAATGCAACGCAACTGACGCAGACGAATTCTGTTATGGGGAGTGTTCATTATTTACCACCTGAACAAGCTAGTGGAAAGGGGGCTACCACAAAGAGTGATATTTATTCAGCAGGAATTTTAATGTATGAACTTCTTACAGGTAGTGTTCCTTTTAAAGGAGATAATGCTGTTGAAATTGCATTAAAGCAAATGAAAGAGAAAATTCCTAGTATTCGAAGACAAAATCCATTAATTCCTCAAAGTGTTGAAAATATTGTTTTGAAAGCAACGGCTAAAAATCCTAAAAATAGATATGATAATATTCATGAAATGCATGAGGATATTATTCATGCATTGGATGAAGATAAGCAAAATGAAGTTCGATATCATTATCCTTATCCAGAAAGTGAATTAGATGAGAGCAGGGCTATTCCGATTAAAGAGACTAGCGTATCTAAACCAAGGGCAAAAGAAATTGATGTTCCAGTTGATTCAGGTATTGAAAACTTTAATAATTCATCAAGAAAAAAAGAAAAAAAGAAAATGACCAAAATACAGATTGCTGTTTTGATTGGTTTAATTTTAATCTTATTGATGTCGGGTATTTTAATCTTTTTCAATCATCGAAATAATACGAAAGTGATTATGGTTCCTGATGTTACCAATCAGAAAGTGGAGAAGGCAATTAATACCTTAAAGAAGAAAGGTTTTCAGTATGACGTAAAAAAGGAAGCTAGTGATAAAATTAAAGAAGGGTATGTTATTGAAACTGATCCAAAGGCTGGCTCTAGCAAGAGAAAGGGAAGTATTATTACTATTGTTGAATCTACTGGACTTGCAGATGTTACATTAAAAGATTATACTGACCAAAATGCAAATTCGATTAAAGAAAAATTAGAGAAGTTAGGGCTAAAAGTGACAATTGAGAAAAAGACGGTGAAGAGTCCAAAGGATTATATTGGAAAATCAGGAATCGTTATTGAACAAAGTCCAAAGTATGATGATAGTGAGGAAATTACTTTAAAAGAAAATGATGAAATTACTTTGTATATTCCTGATATTTATGAGGAATATCCTGAAATGGCTACTGAGGGGTGGACTTTGTCTAAGGCAGAAGAATTTTCTAATCAATATGGTTTGTCTTTAGTGGTTAAAGATAAGAAGGGAAATGTTATTAGCGATTATAGCAGTTATTTAGATAAAGCCGTAACGGGGCAAAATAGAACCGGTAAGATTGCAAGTGGTGTTCAATTTGCGATTACGATTGATATTGATACTTCTAGTTATAATTTGAATATTAATTATATTGATAAGGATACTAATGTTACAATAAAAACGGATAAAAAAGCAAAAAAAGATGGTGAGAGTGGCAGTTATAGTTGCGATGCTATTGCTGGTTATGCTCTTATTACGAAAGAGGCTATTTCTTACAAAATTAATGCAGCGGATGCAAAGATAGAGTGTTATTATACCAAAAATGTAGATTCTAGTAGTGATGATACTTCTTTAAATAATCGTGAATAGGGGGAATTATGGAAGGATTAATTATTAAAAATATTAGTAATGATTATGTTGTTTCGTCTAATGGAAGGACGTATTTATGTAAACCTAGGGGAAAGTTTCGCTATCATGGACTTTCTCCTTTGGTTGGTGATGTTGTTGATTTTGATGACAAAGAAAAATATTTATTAAAAATTCATGAAAGAAAGAATTGTTTAGTTCGACCTAGTGTTGCTAATGTTGACCAAGCAATTATTGTCGCTAGTGTAAAAAATCCTGATTTGGATACCTATTTATTGGATAAATTGCTTACAGTAGTTAGTTATCATCGGATTTCTCCTATTATTTGTTTTACGAAGTTAGATTTGTTAGATTCAGGGGAAAAAGAGAAACTAAAGAATTATATTTCTTATTATCAAAAACAAGGATATTCTGTTGTTACTAATCAAAATATTGATAAATTTAGTGTGTTACTGGAAGGAAAAATTACGGTTTTAGCAGGACAGTCTGGTGCTGGAAAGAGTAGTTTGTTAAATCGAATTTCTCCAGAACTTAATTTGAAGACGAATGAAATATCTTATGCCTTAAATCGAGGAAAACATACTACTAGACATACTGAACTCTATTCTGTTTTGGGAGGATATGTTGTAGATACTCCAGGATTTTCAAGTGTTGATTTTCGCGGAATGGAAAAAATTTCGATTCGTGATAATATGAGTGAAATGTTTCATTATTTAGAATACTGTAAATATAGGGACTGCATGCATATTAAGGAAGATGGTTGTTTTGTTAAAAATTTAGTTGAAAAGGGAGAAATTTTAAAAAGTCGCTACGAGAATTATCTTCATTTTATTTTAGAAAAAGAGGAGGAAAAACGATGAAGATTTCTGTTTCTATTTTAGATGCTATTAATCGGTATGAGGCTGTAGAAAAGTTAAATGATACAAATATATCTTATATTCATATTGATGTCATGGATGGAAAGTTAGTTAGTAATATTCAGTTTCAGGATATGGATGAGATACGAGAAATTAGTAAAATTAGCAAATTTCCTTTACAAGTTCATTTGATGGTAGAGGATGCTAGTTATTATGTTTCAAAATTGGCCTCTTTGAATATAGAATCAATTACCATTCATTTGAATATTAAAAATGATATTCATTCTGTTATTAAAGAAATTCATAACATGGGGTATCTGGCTGGGATTGCTGTTAGTGGGGAAGAAGATATTTTAAAAATTATTCCTTACTTGAAGGATATTGATATGATTTTGGTAATGAGCGTTGTTCCAGGGCGTGGAGGACAGTCCTTTATTCCAAGTACAAGTGATAAGATTCGTTATTTAAGAAATTATATTATAAAAAATCATTTATCTTCTGTTATAGAAGTAGATGGTGGAATTAATGATAAGACGATTAAAAATATTGATGGCGCTAATATTGCTGTAGTTGGTTCTTATATTATTAAAGCTAGTGATTATGATAAACAAATTAAAAGTTTGGAGCAATAAAAAAACTTCTCAGAGATGAGGAGTTTTTTGCTTAAGCGGCTTTTTTAGCTGCTCTAATTTCTCTTGCACTTAATCTTACTTTTACAGTATTTCCAAATTCATCAACGATTTGAACTTTTTGTAAGTTTACTTTTTGTGCTTTTTTGGTAACTTTTAAACAGTTTGGTCTGTTATTTGCAAAATTTGTTTTTTTACTTGATATATTTTTTGCCATATTTATCCCTCCTTGAAATGAATCGCATTAAAACTATATCATAAAAATAATTTTTAGTCAAACATTTTCCTTTTCTTTTGTGTCAAAAGTGCTTTTTTTTCATAATTTATTTATGGAAGTGATATTTTATGTATGAAGTTTATATGGTTAAAATGGGGGATAGTATGGAATCTATTGCTACTAGTCATGATATTAATGTTGACGAGTTAAGAAAAATTAATGGGTTGTTTTCTCCAAATGAGGTAGTAGTTGGTTCTTTATTAGTCGTTCCTGTTATGGGGAAAAGAAATTATCAGTATTATACGGTAAAAAAAGGAGATAGCATTTATGAGATTGCCAAAAAATATGGAATTGATTATAATTTGTTGTTACAATTAAATGGATTAGATAAAGATGATTACATTTATCCCAATCAGTCTTTGATGTTACCAGCAGAGGGAATTGAGTTTTATTTGGTTAAGGAAAATGAAACTTTACAAGATATTTTAAGGAAGAAAAAAGTGTCGGCTGATGATTTAATGAAGAATAATGATAAGATTTATTTGAGAGAGGGGCAGTTGCTTCAATTTCAGAAAAATTAATCTTTTCATTTCTTTTTTTTTAGTGTATAATTTTAGATATAATAGGTGGTGGAGCAGATGATTTTAAAAAAACCATATGGATTTTTAATTAAGCATTTTCGGCTGATTCATTTAATTTTACTGGCAATATCTTTTTATTTGACTATGAAGGTAAATCGTATTTTGCAGTATTATAATTCTTTTATTCGTGGAAGTGCGAGTAAATTAGATGCAATTGGTTATGTTACGAATTATCATATTTTGGCAATTATTGTGGCGATAGCGATTTGTTTGATTGTTTATGCTTTGCTCAGATATAAGAAAAAGCCTAGGATATTGTATCTGTTACTGATTTTGCTTTATTTTTTAGTTGGGGTGATGGTTCAAGTTTCTTACCAGGGATTATATACTATTTATATTTCGGTTTTAGAGACGAAGACGATGCTTTTGTATCGAGATTTACTTAGAATATTAGTGGGAGTACAATACTTATCTTTAATTTTTCTTTTAATTAGAGGTCTTGGATTTGATATTCGAAAATTTAATTTTGTTAGTGATTTGGCAGAACTTGGTGAGAGTGAGCAGGATAGTGAGGAGTTTGAGTTAACTTTAGGAGGAACTGAGGTTACAAGAAGGAAGTTTCATCGTGGAATAAGAGAATTAAAATATTATTATTTAGAAAATCGTACGTTTATTAATATTATTCTTATTATTGTTTTGGCTTTAGGTTTAGGAACTTTTACAGTTAATAAAGAGGTTATTAATAAGGTGTATAATGAAGGTGAAGCATTTTCTAGTTCTAATTTTAATTTTAATGTTTTAAATACTTATGTTACAGATTATGACGCTAAGGGGTCAATGGTGGGAGATCTTAAGCATTCTTTTGTTGCACTTAGAATTTCTCTTGGTGGTAATGGGGGAGCTCATCAATTGGAGACGGGCAATTTAATTTTGAAGGTAGGAAATAGTAGTTATGCTCCTAGTGTGCGCTATGCGAATTATTTTCAAGATTTGGGAGTAGTTTACCAAAATCAGAATATTCAGGAGGGAAAAACGTATTTATTTCTTTATTCTGTTTTGAAGACAGAGATTAAGGAGAAAATGCAGTTAGTTTACGCTAATGATAAAGTTGTTCAGTTAAGTCCTGTTTTTTTGGACGAGGAAGAAAAGGAAGTAAATTTAAAGTTGGGGGATACTCTAAATTTAAGTGATACTATTCTTCATCAAGGAGAGATTCGTTTTACTTCTTGTGAACTTAAAGATAAGTTTATGTATTCTTATGAATATGAGGTTCGGGGAGAAAAATTTAAGAGTGAGTATGCGATTGGTGGAGAAAATACGGCAATCATGCTACTTAAAATAAACGCTAATTCTTTTTCTGGGGATAGTTATGCTTCTTTTTTGAGTAGTTATGGTCATCTTTTATATCAAGTGGATGATAAGGAATATGAGGCGACTTTTTATGATAAGACTCCTGGAAATTATCATGATGGTGTTTATCTCTCAACTTCGCGTGAGGTATTGAATGCTTCTGATATTTGGATGTCTATTCAAATTCGAAATAAAAAGTTTAAATATAAAATAAAGTAGGAATTGGTTATGCTTGTTAAAGTTTAGAATTTATAGTATAATTGGGATGAGGTGGAGAAATGCAACCAATACATTATGTTATTATTATTTTGGTTTTGGTGATTATCTTTTTGGCTGTGATTCGCGCTAATAGTAAAGATTTTAAGTTGGAAATTAATAAATTAGTGGAGTATCTTGGTGGAAAAGATAATATTATTGATACCGAAGTTGAAATGTCTAGATTTAAGGTTACTTTGAAGGATGTAACTAAGGCAAATAAAGAAGGTATTATGAAATTGGGCGCGAAGGGTGTTGTTGAAATAGAAGATCAATTAAAAATTATCTTTGGAAAAGATGCAAAAAAATTAAAAAAATATATTGATGAGTTAAAGTAGGAGTTTCGGCTTCTATTTTTTTCTTTTAGATGATTTTCTTTTAGATATTTTATTTTGTTTAGTTTTATTTTCGACAATTTTTTTGAAGTTCGACAAAATACGACAAAAGAAGCAAAGACGGGATGATATGATAAGTTTTAGAAAAGAGGAATGTATATGGATTTGATGGAGGATGTAATTTTAAATGTTATATTGATGGCGTTTCCAATACTTGTTTATTTTATTTATAATTGCTATCGTGAGGTATGTATGGAGAAGTATAATCATTTGCTATTGGATGTTTCTTTGGCTACTTCTATGTATTTATGTTTCCGCTATGGGAATGTAAATCGTAATGCAATGGGACTTATGTTTTGTAATTTACCTATTGTTGTTGCTTATTTGAAAAAGCAATCTAGTGTAGCAGTACTTCTTTCTTTGATTGTTATTAGTTATTCTTATTTTTATTTACATATTGATATTCTATTTATGTTGATTAAGTTCATTTTATATTTTATCATTTATTGTATTGGGGTAAAGCGGCATATTCATGATAATACTTTTATTTTATTGATTGCTGTTTTACAGGGGTTCTTTTTTACTTTGGAATATTTCTTTGTTTTTGAGTTTAGTAGTTTTGTTTATGCAATAAAGATATTCTTTTATTTGTTACTGTTTTATTTGTTGCCATTTACTTTATTATTTTTATTTCAACTAGCAGAGCGAGTTACTTCTTTATATTTAAGTGTTGCTGAGTTAGAAAGAGATAAACAAATTCGAAATTCATTGTTTAAGATTACGCATGAAGTAAAGAATCCAATAGCGGTATGTAAGGGTTATTTAGAAATGCTTGATGTAGAGAATGAAAATCAAGTAAAACGATATATTCCTATTGTGAAGCAGGAACTTTCAAGAAGTTTGGATATTATGAGTGATTTTATGGAATTTAGTAAAATTAAGATAGAAAAGGAACTTATTGATATTAATTTATTATTGGAAGAAATTGAAGAAGAATTGCATTTATTAATTGTTGGGAAAAATGTAGAGTTACTGCTTTCTCTTGATTCTGATGATATTTATGTGATGGGAGATTATGGTAGGTTAAAGCAAGTTTTTATTAATTTGGTTAAGAATAGTATGGAAGCAATGGAAGGCGGAGGAAAGATAGAGATAAGAGGGCAAATGGAGAAAAAATATTATTGTATTTCTGTTATTGATAATGGTAGTGGTATGGATGAGGATACTCTATCTCATATGAAAGAAATGTTTTTTACTACTAAACCTAGAGGAACAGGGTTAGGGGTATGTTTATCTAATGAAATTATTAAGGCACATGATGGGGAAATGAAATATGATTCTAAATTGGGAGAAGGAACAAAAGTGATTGTAAAATTACCCGTTACTATGCTATAATGGATATGACTATAGGGGTGAGTTGTTATGGGATATGATATGTTTTTGGAAATGCTCCCAAAAATAGATTTGCATGGTTTTGATCGGGAGAGTGCTAGAGTTTTGGTTAACGATTTTGTTGAGGAGGCATCTCAAATGGGCTATTCTGAAATTTTAATTATTCATGGTATTGGTAGTGGAATTGTGAAAGAAATGGTACAAGAGACCTTATTTAAAAATAAAAAAGTTTTATCTTATCATATTTGTGGAGAAAATGTTGGTTGTACGGTTGCTAAAATAAAAGAAAGGTAGTTGATATTATGTATATGGAGGAAGGAATTAAGAGAGCTGCGGATACAATGACAAAGGGGTATGGTGGTCCGTTTGGAGCGGTTGTTGTAAAAAATGGTGAAATTATTTCTGTTGCTTCTAATACAGTACTTTTACATCATGATCCTACTGCTCATGCTGAGGTGAATGCGATAAGAGATGCGTCCCATAAATTAGGAACACATAATTTAGAAGGGTGTGTTTTATATGCTACTGGTTATCCATGTCCTATGTGTTTGTCGGCAATTATGTGGGCAAATATTCATGAGGTTTATTATGGCACAGATTTAGAAGATGCTAGTAAGATTGGTTTTCGTGATGATTTTATTTATGATTTTATTCGTAATGAAAATCAAGGAGATGTTCTTCAGTTAAAACAAATAAATCATGCAGAGTGTCTGAAATTAATGGAAGATTATCAAAAAAATGACAAAGAAATTTATTAATGAATGTGACTTTTTGGTTCTAAGTTTACATTTTATTTCAAAAAATTGAAGAAAAGTCAAAAAAGTGATTGATTGATTATAAAAAATGTGCTATTATTAGTGCATACGGACCCTTAGCTCAGTTGGTTAGAGCATCCGGCTCATAACCGGGCGGTCGATGGTTCGAGTCCATCAGGGTCCACCATGTTATTAATGTAATGCGAGTGTGGCGAAATTGGCAGACGCACTAGACTTAGGATCTAGCGGATTTATCCATGGGGGTTCAAGTCCCTTCACTCGCACCAATTTGAGTTTAACCCTTATTTTATAAGGGTTTTCTTTTATCAAAACATTAAAGTATAGTTCTAAATGTACTTCAACATTTATAAATAATGAGTTTGATGATTGATATATTTTGAGAACTGACAAAACTATAAATGATATGAAATTTCAAGGGGATGAAATATCAGAAGTATTTTTTGTCCCTTATAAAAATTTTAAAGAAATGGTTATCAATAAACAGCTTAACTTACTAATGTATAGTGAAGAATTTGATATTTTGTTTAATATTTTTGATAGTGAATTTGATAAATAAAAAGTGGTAGCTTATGGAAGATAAAATTGGTAAAATTAATTGAAACTATGAAAAGCAGTAGTGTAGATAATCACATATTGTTGATATGTACAATTGTTTCGTGTGGAGTAGCATTAATATCACTAATTATTTCGTTATCTTTCTTAATTAATCTGGTGAAAGGTTAATTTTGTTTAGGTTTATTTCTACAATTTCAAATTTTTTTGGCTGTATCATTGTTATATAATAAATTAATTAGTTGTAGTGATAATTAATTAGATAGGTAGTTGAATTTTTTATACTTACATGTAAGCATACTTTATTTGTTTAATAACATTATGAACTATTCAAAAAGAATGTTGAAATTAATTCTGATTTAATAAAGGTAAAAAAGAGAAAGGACAATATGTGAGAATTTTTAATGTAGGAGGAAAATAGAATATGAAAAAAAATGAAGCTCAACTATTAGCACCAACTAAATCAAGTTTAATAATGGAATATATAACGCAAATTTTATCGGATACTGATAAATTAAATGGTGATATAAACTTTAACTTTGCTAAAATTAATAATCAAATGACTTGTGTCTTAGATATTTATATTCCAAAAAAGGATTTTGAAAAACATCTTAATTTAGAAATTACGGGTGATCATTATTTAGTATTATATGAACAGGTGTTAACTGATTTATTAAATTTTTTACCTAGTGAGACAATAGGAATTACAAAATATTTTTCAATAAAATCAATGTCTGAATATTTTTCAGGAGTTGTTGCGCTGAATAATATAGGTAGTGAATTAAAAATTAATTTCAACACTACAGATCCTGATTTTATGATACTTATCGATAATTATTTAAAAAAATATAATGAGGTTGCTGAATTATTAAAAAATCAAAAACAACAAAAATTAAGAAAATGATTATAAGAGGATATGATGTTATGAGAACTAGTGAAATAATATAAAAATTATTAGTTAATATTTCACGAAATTATAATTTGTGTTTGAATTTTTAATAATATGTTTATTAATTAGTATGTGAAATTATATTAGTAGCTCAAAAAAATAATAAAATTCTTTTAAATATCTTTTTTATTGTATAATGTTTTTGTTGACTAATGGAGGTTAAGATATGAATAATTCGTATGTAGTTGAAAATGGTAAAGTATTTGTAAGTGATCATGCTGGTGTAATAGAGAAAAGAAAATACACCGATAATATTGAACAAATATTGATAGAAGAAAATATATTAGAACGTATACAAGATGAAATGAAAGAGATTGAACCAATGAAGATTTATCAAGAAAAAAATTTTAGAAAGTTTATGAGTTCTAAAATACCATATACTACTTTGTTTTGTTTAGGAATCTTTGGACTCATTCATTTATTTCCTAGTACAACTCCTAATACAGCTATGGTTTTAATATCTGAATTTTTAGTAGGTTTTGGTTTTGTTTCTTTTGGAGTGTGTGGAGATATTTTTAGACATAAAATTTATAAAAATGAAATAAAAATAGAAGAAAGATATAATGCTTTAGAAGAATTGCAGGTTAAACAAAAAAGTAAGGTTCAATCATTAAAAAAAGAAAAAAATAAGAATAATATTAATAATAATGTTGAAAGTGTTACACTGAATCATAAAAAGGAAGTAGAAAATTTAAATTTAATGATTCAAGAATATATGGATTACGTCAATATTAATCATAATATTAAAGAAGAACAAAGTTCAATAAAAAAATTAATTTTAAACAAAAAATAATGAGTGTATCGAAATATATCTTTTCTAATTAATTAAAATAAAATTTTTGCTCATGTTAGTTTTAATTATTTTCTTTTTTACATAGATAGTATGGAGAAGTGTCCCTTTTTCTTTTTTTTGTGTTTGGTATTTATATCAAAAGTACTTATGGATTAAGTGCTTTTTGTTAGGGGAGATTTATATAATTGGTATATTTGTTATAATGTTTTCAATTTTTAGGAGGATTATTTATTGTCATAATAGTTTGAATAAATATGGGATATTATATTATAATGAGAAATTAAATTTTAATGGCTACGATTATATTTCTATTTGTTGATAATCTATCAATTGATGATTTACTGATGGTAATCTTAGTCTCAATTCATTATTTAATCGTTATGTTAGGTCTAAAATTGCTATAGAATTTAAATTACCTATTGTTGAGATTGTATTTTTAGGAAAGAACCTTATAAACATTTACCCGGGGAGAGACAAATATATGGATATATTGATATTTCTAATTTTTATAGAATATTTGTAGGATTAGAAGATTTAAAAGATAGGTTTATATATGATCTTTCTAAGATATATAATCTTTATGAAATGTCGATTATGACATTTAAGGATGATAAGTATTTAGATTGAGAATATAAAGTGTTGCAAAAAAATAAAAATTTGTAAATATCTATTTCAATAATATAAAATTTTTTTAAGTATTGTGAAAGTTTTTTTATAAAAGTTAAATTTTTTAAAGTGTATGTTAGTGTATAAAAGCATTAAAGTTTAAAATATAATTTTAGTTTTATGTAGAAAGTATGGAGATCAATAATTCTTGTAAATAATTAAGGAGAAGTTACTTAAGAAAGAGGAGAAAAGGTTTGGTATAAAGTATTGTAGTGACTAATCATTTTGAAACAATTATCACAAAATTATTTATTTGGTTGGTTATGTTATTATATAAAATAATAGGAGGTGTAGAATTGTGGATAGCAGTAATTATAATCAAAATTTAAGCCAAGGAATGCAATATCAACAAAATCCAAATGCAAATTGTATTCAACAGAACAACAAAAAAATCCAATAATAAAAATTTTGGCTATAATTGGCGGGTTTGTTGTTGGTATAATTGTTTTAGTAATTGCAATTATTTCAATAGTTTCAGCTAATTCAAATAAGTTGGTGTGTAATTCAAATGAAGGAAATATTACAATCATGTATAACGATAGTGAAATTACTGGATATACTGCAAGCGAAATAAGTTATGATTTTGATCAACAAAAATCTTATGCTAAACAAGTTGGTATTCAAAATTATTTAGCTGAGTTTAGTACTCGGTTTCAAACTAATACAACTGGCTCTTGTTCTATAGAGGAAAAATAGTACTTTTTTGAATGAATAGTGTATTGAAATATAAGATAAAAGTGTACACAAAAAATAAGTGTATGCTTTTATTTTCGTTATTTATACAATAGTTTTTTAGCTTTTTTTGTTATAATGACTGGTTTTAGAAATGTGTAAAATGAAATAATAAACTTTTTAAAACTTCCTTATTTTTTTCCTATTAATGATGGCTAAAATTTTTGCTTATATAGGATAAATTCCTAAAAAGAAATATCTTAATCAGTATTTTTAGTTAATCATGTTCTTTTTTTGTTATTGGAGTTTTGAAAATACAATTATCTCTTAATTTCTTTTTTTCATATACTATATTGGTGATAGAATGAATTTATTTCGAAGAATGAATCAGTACTTAGTGGATAAAAATTATAAAATAACGCTTTCTAAAAAATGGGTGCATATTATAAACTATTTGGAAATTGTGTCATTAAATGATACAAGAATTGTTGTTCGGCATGATGGAGGAAATAGTGTTATATCGGGAAGAAATTTAATTGTTGCAAGAATGCAGGATGAGGAGATTTTAATTGAAGGGGATATTCAATCAGTTGAAGTATAAATATTGTTTTATTTACATAAACTTTCATAGGTGAAATAATGAGGAATCGATATTTGGAATTGTGTGAGAGCAGAGTTAAAGTAAGGATAAAAGGACGTAATGTTCAACGTTATTTAAAAAGGGTTATTCAGGATAAAATTCATATTATTAGGATTATTCCTATATCGGTTAGAGAGGTAGAAATATTACTTGATTATCATGAATACTTAAAATTAATGGAGTATAAGTCTATTTATGAGGTTAAAGTACTTAGATATTATGGTACCAAAAGATTGAAAACTAGTTTTAAAAATAATAGTATTTTATTTTCTTTTATGATTGTAGGTCTTGCTTTGATTTTCTTTTTTTCTAGAGTGATTAGTCAAGTGGAGGTAATTCATCAAGATAGTGAAATGAGAAGTTATCTTTTAGAGGAGTTAAAGAGGTATGGGATAAAAAAGTATTCATTTAAGAAGAATTATGATGAGTTAGAAAAAATAGAAGATAAGATTTTAAGTGATAATAAGGATAAGTTGGAATGGATTGAAATTATAGAGTATGGGACAAAGTATACGGTTAGGGTAGAGGGGAGAAAGTTAAATGAGGCTAAGAATGAACATCAACTTCAACATATTGTTAGTAGAAAAAATGCAGTTATTAGTAGAATAGAGGCAACACAGGGAGAAAAGCTAAAATTTGTTAATGATTACGTTAAAAAGGGAGATATTATTATTTCTGGAGAGATTACTTTACCAGATAATACTTCTGTTTCTACAATGGCTCAAGGTAGAGTGTATGGTGAGGTTTGGTATCAAGTAACTTTGCGCTATCCTTATGTTTATCAAGAATCGAGATTGACAGGAAATTCTAAAACTGTTTATGCAATTTATTTTTTTAATAAAAGATATGGGTTGTTTAATTTTTCGAAGTACCGAACTTTTGAATCTAAAAGGGATATTTTATTTTCTTTTAATTTATTGGATATTCAATTTGTTAGAGAAAGGCAATATGAAACTTTAGTTAAAGATGAGATTTATACGGATTCGATGGTTGAAGTGAAAGCACTTGAATATGTTGAAAAGAAATTAATGCGAGATAATCCTTATATTCGTAAAGTTTTGAAAATGAAAGTTTTGGAGAAAAATAGTGATAGCGAAGGTGTATTTTTTAAAATATTTACTAAGGTGGAAGAAGAAATAGGAGAAATACTGCCTTTTATGAATGGTTAAAAAATGTAAGAGTCTATTTTAAAAATGAAAAGTTTTAGACTATTTGATATAAATTAGAGAGTGATAGAGATTTTTTTAAAGTTTTCTTTTATGGTTGTTGTTATTTTAGCAAGGGAAAAGCAATTGACTTTTTCTTTTTCTTTTATTATACTTATTTTAAGATAGGTGTGGTGAGTTAGGTGAAAAATAGGCTCCTGTTTTTGGTGATATTGTTTTTTTGCTTTTTTGAAACCGTATTTGCTGATAGTGATGTAAATTTTATTTGTTCAAGTAAAGTAATGATAGGTGGTCAAGTGGATTGTGCTCTTGATTTTCAATCTATTGATGCAATTTATGGTATTCAGGCAAAATACAAATATGATGATGTGTTTTCTTATGTTCAGTCTGTGGCTAGTGATAGTTGGAATAGTGGAAGTTTTTTTAGTGCTAATGGTTTTTCAGTACTTAATTTAGCTGGGGCATCAACAGGGAAGGTTTTTCATATTAAATTTTTAGTTTCTGCTAATGCGGATATTGGACAAGAGTATTCAATTCAATTGACAGATATTATGTTATCTAATGGTTCAAGTGATGTTTCGATCGAAAATAAAAATACTAATGTAAAAATTTTATCTGTTTTTGATTTTTTAAATAATATTTCTGTTGGAAACCAGTCTTTGGAAATAAAAGATGGAGTTGAAAATTATACTGTTGTTGTAGATAATGATACTACTGTTGTTCATTTATCTGCTGATCTTAAAGATGATTCTTTTTCGTTTGTTGATGGGTATGGTCCTAGGGATATTACAAATTTGCAAGAGGGAGATAATGTTGTTTATTTAAAAATAAAGAATACTGAGGATTCTACTGAATTTATTACTTATACTTTCAATATTCAACGTTTAGGAAAAGGTAATGGAATAACAAATGGGGAAGAGCAAATTAGTAATCCTAAAACGGGAAATTTGGAAATTATTATAGTTAGTTTTATTTTAATTTTTTCTTTTGGAATGGGAATATTTATTTATAAAAAGTGTAAGGTGAATAGTTTATGAAAAAAAGTATTTGTGTATGTTTTTTGATAGTTATTAGTATTTTTGTTGTTAGTAAGGTTAAATTTTCAAAAGAAAAAGTGGTTGTACAAGATAATCATTATTTGTCTGGAATTCAGTCTAAAAGTGATAGATATTTTATTCATAATAATGTGATTAAATCTGGGTATTTTTTAAATCCTAAATCTAGTTTTGCTACTGAGTTTCAAGTTGATAATTCAGAAAAAATCAATTATACTTGTGATAATTCTACTAATTATATGGGAACGGGTTGTAATATTCAATTGATTGGGTCATTGGGTGAGTCTAAAAATTATTCTTTGGTTATTTATGGTGATGTGAATGGAGATGGTAATCGAACAATTACTGATTTAGTTCAGATTGCCAGACATTTGAATGGTAGTAAGGAATTGAGTAACGAAATTGTAAAAATGGCAGCAGATGTTAATCAAGATGGTGAAATTACTATGGATGATGTTAGTGCTTTATCATCATATATTTTGAGTGGAAAAAATATTCCGGTGAAAAATGATACAGATAGTGGAGATGTTGGAATAACAATAAAGCTATCTACAAATTCTGTTTCTATTAATAAAAATGCAACTTTTAAGGTAGATGCTACCATTAATAGAGAAGATGTTTCGATTATTAAGTGGACGAGTGAAGATGAATCTATTGCTGTTGTAGATAATAATGGACTTATTACTGGATTGAAAGAAGGAACAACTAAAATTACTGTAACAACTTCTGATGGTTCTACTGCTTCTGTTTTTGTTAAAGTTACGGTTTTGGTTCCAACAACAGGGGTTTCTTTGAATAAACAATCGGCTTCTTTAAATGTTAAAGACGTTATGAATTTAGTAGCAACTATTACTCCAAGTGATGCTTCAAATAAAACTTTAACTTGGTCTAGTAGTAATACTAATATAGCGAGTGTTACGCAAAGTGGTCAGGTTACTGCTGTTGCGCCTGGTACTGCTAATATAACTGTTACTACGAATGATGGCTATCAGGCCCAGTGTAAAGTTACGGTAATTCAACCTATAACATCTGTTAGTTTGAATACTAGTTCATCTACTTTAAACACTGGCTCTTCCCTAACACTCAGTGCTAATATTTCTCCAGCTAATGCTACAGATAAGACTTTAACTTGGTCTAGTAGTAATACTAATATAGCTACAGTTGATCAAAATGGTCATGTTACTACTCATGATGTAACTGGAACAGCAGTAATTAAGGTAGTAACAACAAATGGAAAATCAGCTCAGTGTACGATTACAGTTGTTCGCCCAGTGACTGGGGTTAGTTTGAATAAAAAATCTGGTAGTTTGGATAAAGGTGGTACATTGACTTTGACGGCAACCGTACAGCCTAGTAATGCTAGTAATAAAAAGGTTTCATGGTCTAGTAGTGATACTAGTATAGCTACAGTTGATAAAAATGGAAAGGTAAAAGCTAAAAAAGTTGGTACTGTTAATATTATTGCTAAGACGGATTCTGGTGGAAAACAGGCAAAATTTACATTACAAGTTAAAACGGGGTATACAGTATTAATTAATCCTTCTCATCAAGCAAAAAATCCAACCCAATCAAGTAAAGATGGTTATAGAACAGAAAAGGATTCTATGTATGAATTGGCTTATGTTGTTAATGAAGTTTTGGGAATGAAAGGCTATGATACATTTATGTCTAATAAAGATGGTAGCATTAATAAGGATGATAATTGTTTTACTTCTAGTGATGGGGATCGTTGGGCTACATGTGGTCCAAGACAAATTGATTGGTTAAAGAAAAAGAGTAATGATGCCAACACTATTTATGTTGCTTTGCATAGTAATGCTAGTAATGGTAAGGAAATGGGGCCTTTAGTTCTTTATTATTCAAAAAGTAGTAAGGGAAAAACGTTGGCTACAAAACTTTGCAATAATTTGTATAACTTATATAAAAATAGCAAGAAGACACCAACCATTTCTAAAGCAAGCTGTGTTAGTGGACAGACGGGCTATGAACCTAGTATGTATCATACAAGTGGGGGAAAGGGTGTTGCTGTTTTGATTGAAGTTGGATTTCATGATAATGCCAATAATCAGAAATTTATACAAGATAAATCTACTGAAATTGCTGAATCTATCGTTAATGCAATTAATTCATATATAGGTTGATTATTTTCTGTTAATTTATAAGGACTGAAATTTATGAAGAAATAAAAGATACATTATGTGGTAGTTTTTCTGTTTTGGCTTTTTACTTTAGATTAAAGATCATTTATTACTTTAATATATGAAAATATATAGATTAAAATAAGTAAGTATTTTTCGTGTAAATAAATACTTCCTTTTTTTTTCTATTTTTGCTATAATGGAGTTAATAATAGGGATGGGTGTGATGTGGTATGAATCGTCGAGGTCAAGCTTTAGTGGAGTTTGTACTTATTTTGCCAGTATTTCTCCTTATTTTGTTTACCATTGTTGATTTTGGCAACTTACTTTATACGAAGAATATGCTTGAAAATCAGAGTACGGATATTGTTTTACTTTTTAAGGAGAAAAAGAGTGTAGAGGAGGTTTCTTTGCAGTATAAAGATATTGATATTGGCGTTAATTCTTATTTAGAACATTATCAGAAGATTGTAATGAAGAAAAAGTTTGTGTTTATTAATCCTGTTTTGTCTAGAATTTTAGGGAATCCCTTTTATATTGTGGTAGAAAGGGTTGTGCCGAATGATGAATAATAAGGGGCAAAGTTTGGTACTTTTTATTTTAATCATTCCTATTTTAATTGGTGTTATGGCTCTTGTTATTGATTGTGGTAGAGTGATAGAGGTAAAGAGTCATCAGGAAAATATTTGTTATTTGTCGTTAGAGTATGGTCTTGATTATGGAGAAAAATCTATTTTAGAGGATATTTTAGGGTTGAATTTAGAGAATACGAAGTATCAGGTTAATCAAGATGGGGAAAATCTTTATGTTATTTTAGAGGATGAGGTTGATGGGGTATTTAGTCGGATGTTTGGTTTTTTGAAATTTAGGGTGAAAAGTAAGTATCAGGGTAGTTTGGTAGATAATAAGAAAGTAATTAAAAAAGTTTTGTGATAAGGTGATAAGATGGCTAAGGGTAAGATTATTAGTGTGACTTCAGTTAAGGGTGGTGTTGGTAAGACAACCATGGCGATTAATTTAGCGGGGATTTATTATCGAGAAAAGAAACGGGTATTAATTATTGATGCTGATTTTTATAGTGGTGGTGTATCGACTTGGCTAGATATTCGCAATCAGAAGGATATTTATATGATGATTGATAGTATTTCTAATAATCGTTATAGTAGTATAACGGATTATGTTAGTAGTTATAATAGTGGGATAGATGTTTTGGCTAGTCCTAGGGATCCTAGAGTGGCGTTAAAGATTGACGAGAAATATATTCCGATGATTTTTGATCTTGCAAGGCGGGAATATGATGTTATTTTGGTCGATATGAATCACTTGATGAATGCGGTTAATTTGATGATATTAGATTATGTTGATATTAGTCTTTTGATGGTAACGAATGATTTGATTGATCTTAAGAATATGCGTAATTTGGTTCAAATATTTAAAAGTACGGATAAGGAAAATTATTTGGTTGTTTTGAATTGTTCTAGGGATACGGGAAGAGATTATTTATCTTTATTTGATATTCGTAATATTTTGAAGTGTAATGTTGATTATACGATAGAGAATAGTTTTTATATTAAGAATATTGATAAGTATGTTTTGGATGGTGAGATTCTTAGTTTGAATAGAACGATTAATCGTTTTCATGGGGGAGATATTAATAAGTTAAAAAAAATTGCTTCTAGGTTGTTGGAGGAGGTTGGTGTTCATGAAAAAGAGTCTAATTGATGCTTTTGAGGTAAAGCCTTCTACTTTGAAGGTAGAAGATGTTAATGATTATGATATTTTTTCGGATAAGAATTTGCTTGACCGACTTAGAAATAATATTTTGGAGAAGTTGATTGATGAGAATATTCCTGATAATCAGTTGATGGAGCAATATATTAATGATGAGATTGATAAGGCAATTAGTAATTATAATTTAGATTATTTACAGAGAAATTATATTTTTAATTTGATTCAGAATGAAATTAATGGGTATGGTCCGATTACGGAGTTGCTTAATGATGATCGTGTTACGGAGATTATGGTTAATGCGCCTGACCAAATTTATGTTGAAGTGGATGGAAAGGTTGTTTTGGATGAGAGTGTTTCCTTTATTAATGAGAAGCATATTATTCGGACGATTCAGAGAATTGTTCAACCTTTAGGGAGAACGATTGATGCGGCTAATCCGATGGTGGACGCTAGGCTTAGAGATGGAAGTCGTTTGAATGCGATTATTCCTCCTCTTTCTTTGAAAGGTCCTGTTCTTACGATAAGGAAATTTGCTAAAGATTTAGAGAGTATTGATGATTTGCTTTTAAAGGGTGCTCTTACCAATGATATGGCAATTTTCTTAGAGTGTTGTGTAAAGGCTAAATTAAATATTTTAATTAGTGGTGGTACTGGTACTGGTAAGACGACTTTATTAAATATTTTGAGTGGTTTTATTGGTGAGGATGAGAGGATCATTACGATTGAGGATGCTGCTGAACTTCGGTTGAAGCAAAAGCATGTGATTTCTTTGGAGACACGTGCTAGTAATTATGAAGGAGAAGGGGAAGTTACGATAAGAGATTTAGTTAGAAATTCTCTTCGTATGCGTCCTGATCGAATTATCGTTGGAGAAGTTCGTGGTAAAGAGGCTTTTGATATGATGCAGGCAATGAATACGGGTCATGAAGGTTCAATTACGACATTGCATGCGAATGGGTCTATTGATGCGATGAATCGAATGGAGACTATGATTATGATGAATGAGATGTCCATTCCGGTTAGTGCTATTCGAGGATATATTGAGAATGCAATTGATATTATTGTGCAGATTGATCGTCTTAGTGATGGAAGAAGAAAGATTACTAATATTAGTGAAGTAGATGGTATGCGTGATGGAAATATTGTGGTTAAGGAAATATTTTACTATAGGCAAAATGGTACAACAGAAGAGGGGAGTGTTTTGGGAGACTTTGTGAAGGCCAGGGGTACTCCACGGGTAGTTGATAAGATTTCTAGAAAAGGAATTGAAGAGATTAAAGGAATTTTCCCTAAAAAAAGTGCAAGTGTTTATGATTTGTAAGGAGTAAAATACTCAAAAATTTTTTTCTATAGATAGAGATGAGGTGAGGAATTTTGGATTTGGTTGTTGTTACGAGAGTGATTTTGATACTTATTTTTCTTGGTGTTGGTATTTTTATTTTAAGATTAATAAGAAGTGTGAAAATAGAAAAGAGAATAGAGAATTATACTCTAAGATTTTCTGATGGGGAAGATTTTAGTTTATTTGACCAAATTAGTGATAAGTATTCTAAGGTTATGAAGCGATTTTCCAAAAATCCTCAGTTAAGAAAGTATGCTGATAGTTATAATAAAAAGGGATTGGTATCCGATGAGGGAAGTGTTTATTTTATTTTAAATAAGTTAGTGATTGCTACTGTTGTGGTTTTCCTTTTGGTTATTTCTTTTGCGATTCAAGGGAAAAGGGTCAATATTATTTTCTTTTTGATTAGTTTTATTTTTGGTTATTATTTATATGATATTTATTTGATGATGGTACGTAGTCGTTTTAAAAAACAAGTTAAGAATGATATGCTTAGAGCGGTTATTGTGATGAACAATGCTTTTAAGGCTGGAAAGAGTACTTTGCAGGCAGTAGAGATTGCTTCAAGAGATTTACCTAAACCGATTTCTTTAGAATTTAAAAAAATTTATCAGGACATGACTTATGGAATTAGTGTTGAAGTTGCTTTTTCTAGATTTGCTTCACGTGTTGGTTTGGATGAGGCAAATTATATTGCGACTAGTTTGACAATTTTAAATAAGACAGGTGGAAATATTGTCGCAGTATTTTCTAGTATTGAGAGAACTTTATTTGATAAGAAAAAACTAGAGAGTGATTTAAAGAATTCTACGGCAGCATCTAGTTTAGTGGTTAAGGTTTTGATGGTGATTCCTATTTTATTTGTTTTGGTCATTTATGTGATTAGTCCTAGTTATTTTGCTCCTTTGTTTGCTTCTACTCTTGGTTATTTTATTCTTTTTATCATTGGGATGATGTTTTTGATATATATCTATTTATTAAATAAAATTATGAAAGTAAAGGTGTAGAAAATGAGAGGAGAAGGGCATTATTTTTCTAAAAAATTGTATCGAAGAAAGACGATTTTAGAGAATGAGAAAAAGATTAAGTTACTGGGTGTTTCAACGAAGTTGAATGTTTATTCTTTTTTGAATCTTCGTTTAATGGGGATGGTTCTTATTTTTCTTATCTTTTTATTTACGAGTAAGATTGGTTTTGTGTTAGCGCCACTTTTTACTTTTTTGTATGAAAAAGGGATTACTTATTTTCTTTTGGATAGAAGAATAAGAGAAAGACAAGTTCGTCTAGAGACGGAGGCGCTTAGTTTTTTTGAGATTTTGACTTTGTCTTTGGAGACAGGAAGAAATTTGAATGAGGCTTTGAATGTGACGGTTTCTTCTTCTAATGGGGAACTTGCTTCTCAGTTTCGGGAAGTTTTAAGAGAGACTTCTTATGGGAAGAGTTTGACGGAGGCATTAGAGGATATGCAAGCATCTATTCCTAGTGATACGATTAATAATATTATTTTATCTTTAACCCAGGCTAATTTATATGGAAGTAGTATTATTCATAGTTTATATAGTCAACTGGATTATTTGAGAGAAAAGAGAAAGTTAGAGATTAAGGCATTGATTAGTAAGGTTCCCATTAAGATTAGTATTATTTCAGTATTTTTCTTTGTTCCTTTGGTCCTTATTATTATTCTAGCTCCTGTATTGCTTGAGTATATTTCTGGATAGAATACTTCATTTTATTTTTCTTTTTTGATGAGGTTCTTTTTTAGGATAAGAGAAACTAAATTAAGAAGGTTGACTTATTTTGAAATCATTATTAAAATATTAATAGATAAAGAAAAGAGGTGAAGGAAATGTCAGGACATAGTAAATGGTCGACAATAAAAAGAAAGAAGGGGGCTATTGATGCGGAACGTGGTAAGGTTTTTGCTAAGTTAGCGAAAGAGATTTATGTTGCGGCAAAGTCAGGAGATAGTGATCCTGCTAATAATGCAGCGCTTCGAATGGTTATTGAGAAGGCTAAGGCTGAAAATATGCCTAAGTCTAATATTCAAAATGCAATTGATAAGGCAAAACAAAAGGGTAATGGAGAGAATTACGAGAGTGTTCGTTATGAAGGATATGGACCTCAAGGAATGGCGATTATGATTGATTGTTTAACCGATAATCGAAATCGTACGGCTTCTTTTGTTCGAAGTACTTTAACTAAACGTGGTGGAAATTTAGGAACAGATGGTTCTGTTAGTTATTTATTTAAAAGAAAAGGAATCCTTATTCTTAGTCGTGAATATGATGAGGATAAGTTGATGGAAGATGTACTTGATTTAGAGATAGAAGATTTTGTTTCTAATGAGGATGGTTATGAGATTACGACAGAGCCTAATCAATTTCTTTTAGTTAAGGAAGGATTAGAAAAGTTAGGATATACAAATTTTAGTATGTCAGAAGTTACTTATATTCCCGATAATTATGTTTCTATGGATGAGGAGAGTACAGAGAAAGCACTTTCTTTGATTGAATCTTTAGAAGATATTGATGATGTTCAAGAAGTTTATCATAATTTAGAAGTATAATAAAATTACGTGGTTAGTTGCCACGTAATTTTTTAAATTTTTCTTCAATTAATTTTCTTCTTTTTTCTTCTTCTTTAGTATCAATTAAATAAGTATTATTCTCATTTTTTAAAATGGTTCCTTCATGAATGTTAGAGGGAAGGTGTTGAATACTTATTTTGATTAATTCTCCAGTTTCTATATTTTCTAAAATAGCAATATCTTCTTCTATTCTGTCTAGTGCGTATTTCATTTTTTTATCCTCCATTAGTATTGGTATGTTTACTTGTGATGGTAATCTTTTTTCCATCTGTTTCTAAGAATATACTTCCCATTTCGTCGGTTCTGTAGATTTCAATATTTCTTTTTGTTAGTTTATCTAGTGTTGTTTGGTTGGGATGGTTATAGGAATTATTTTTTCCAACAGAAATGATTGCGTATTTGGGGTCTACTTTTTCTAGAAAAGTAGTGGTTGTACTATATTTTGAGCCGTGGTGTCCTACTTTTAAGACGGTTGCTTGAATATCTTTTTTTAGAATTTTCTTTTCTACTTCACTAGTAGCGTCGCCGGTAAAAAGATAAGATGTATTTTTGAATGATGCTTTTAAAACGATGGATGCATTATTTAGATTTTTTTTGTCATTTCCTGTATAAATTACTTGAAAAAGGGTGTGTCCTAGTGTAAAGGATTGATTTACTTTGGGAACATCGAAGGTCATATTTTTTTCTTCAATTGCATTTAAAAGGTCTAGGAATGTTTTGGTGGTGGTTGTTACGTCTGGCATATAAATTTTATCGATGTCAAAGTTTTTCACAATATCGTCCATTCCTCCAATGTGGTCCTCATGTGGATGAGTTGCAATGAGATAGTCAAATTTGGTAATGTTTTGTTCTTTAAAGTACTGAACAAGTAATGGGCCATCTTCGTTATTGCCAGCATCAATTAGCATGTTATGTCCATCATTTTGAATTAAAATTGCATCTGCTTGTCCAACATCGAGGTAAGTTATATTTAAGTTATGGTTTTCTTCTTTGGTTGTGACTTTTGTTTCCGTTACGGGTAGACCAAATGTTTTATCGATATCTTTTTCATAAATACTACAGATTATTGCTAGAATGATGATTAAAATACTTATTCCTTTGGGTAGTTTTTGTTTTTTCTTTTTCTTTGCCATAATGAATACTCCTTTTTATGTTTCTATTTTTATTATAACAGATAAATGGTAATTTTTTTTATTATTCTAGTATTATCATTCAATTTGTTAAAATGAGGTTGAATTAAAATGATAGAGTAGAAGTAAAAAAATGTTTTGAATTTGTAGGTTTTTAGAAAATGAATTTAAGAGATTTTAGGAATGATTTTGAATTTTTTAGATATTTATTTATATGATTAAAATAAATTTGCGATCTTTTTTTCAAAACAACTTGAATTTAAAATCTTTTATTAATTGATATCTCGTGGTACAATGTTAAAGTAGGAAGTAGGGTGAAGTATGAAAGAAAAATTAAAGACGAAAATAAAAAATAATTTGTATATTATATATTTATCTATTCCTTTTTTATTAATAATTTTTTTGATTACTAGTAAGGTAATTTTAGGAAAAGAGTTATTTATTGATCAAGTTGCATATTATTTTTTTGTAGAAAAGTTACGTAATGATAAGTTGACTGCTTTTATGAAATTGGTAACGAAATTAAGTAATCCTGAAGTCATGATTGTAATTGCAATTATTAGTATTATTATTTGTATTCAATTTATTAAAAATAAAAAATTGTCTTTAGGTATTATTTTGAATTTAGGAGGAATTACTTTAATTAATCAACTTTTAAAATTAATTTTTAAAAGAGAAAGGCCATCAGGATATCGTTTAATTGAAATGGCTGGATATAGTTTTCCTAGTGGTCATGCTATGGCATCTCTTGCTTTTTATGGTATGTTAATTTATATTGTAAAAAGGTTAGTTAAAAATAAAATTCTAAAAATCTTGCTAATTAGCGTAAATATCGTTATAATTGTATTAATAGGAGTGAGTCGAGTTTATCTAGGAGTTCATTATTTAAGTGATGTTTTAACTGGTTATTCTATTTCAGTTATTTATTTATTCGTTACAACAAAATTGTTAAATAAATATAAAGTTTTCCCTTAATATCACATAATTCTTAGATATTTTGATTACAATTCCTCCATATAATTTAAATGAAAGAAGGAGAAAATATGCGAATAAAACCGAGAAAATTAAGAAATGAAAAAGAAATTATTATTGATGTAGCTGCAGAAGAGGTAAAAAAGAATGATAATGGGGAGAAAAGTACTGATTCCTCTTATTCTTCTGTTAGTCAACAAGTAAGTAAGAATGGTAACCAGGTGAGCATTCCCGTTGTTATTATTTTATGTATTATTTTGTCTTTGCTTAGTGGAGGGTTAGGTGCGTATTTGATGGTTTCTACAAGAAAAGAAACTACAACTACTACGAATGGAATCACTACGTCAACTGCTAAATTAACGGAGACAAATAGTATTGCAGATGCTGTATCTAAAGTATATGATGCTGTAGTTGTTGTTGAGGTGTATAGCAATAATCAATTATCTTCAACTGGAACTGGATTTGTTTATAAAAAAGAAAATGGTAAGGCTTATTTAATGACAAATAATCATGTTATTTCAGGAGGAAAAACAATTAAAGTATTATTCCAAAATGGAGATGAATTAGAGGCTACTACGGTTGGTAGTGATACTTATTCAGATATTGCTGTTTTAAGTGTTAAAGATTCGGATAAAATTAGTGCGGCAACAACGGGTGCTTCAGATAAATCTAAAGTAGGAGATACTGTATTTACTGTGGGTTCTCCTGAGGGATCAGATTATGCTGGAACAGTTACGAAAGGAATTTTGAGTGCTAAGGATAGATTGGTGGAGGTTGCTTTAAGTAATTCTCAATCATCAGATTATTATATGCAAGTCCTACAAACAGACGCTGCAATTAATCCAGGAAACAGTGGTGGACCTTTATGTAATACAAATGGAGAAGTAATTGGTATTACTAACATGAAATTAGTGGATGATACTGTTGAAGGTATGGGATTCGCTATTCCGATTGAAGATGCATTAAAGGTTGCTGAAGTATTAGAAAAAGATGGTAAAGTAGTAAGACCGTATATTGGAATTAGTATGTTGGATTTGAGTAATAGTTATTATTTGTGGCAATCAGGAATTATGGTTCCAGAGAATGTGGATAGTGGTGTTGCTGTTGTTCAGGTAGAGGGAAATTCTCCAGCTGAAAAAGCAGGATTAAAGAAAGGGGATATTATTACCAAACTTGCTGGAAAAGAAACAAAAAGTTTAGCTGAATTTAGATATGAATTATATAAACATTCTCCAAGTGATTCCATTGAAGTAACTTATATCAGAGATGGAAAAGAACAAAAAACTACATTAACTTTAGGAAAAAGTGAATAATTTTTAAGAAAATACTGATAGAGAAACAAAATCTTTATCAGTATTTTTTTAAATATATGTTATGATATTTTTAAATTGAAAGAAGGGATATTATGGGGAAATTATCAAATATGCTCTATATGATAGATTTATTAAATTCAGGAAATGTATATACAATTTCTGAATTATCCAAAAAAATAGGTGTAACTGAAAGAATGATTAGATACTATAAAGAAGAAATATGTAATAATGGAATAATAATAGAATCATTTAAGGGGCCGAATGGTGGATATTTTATGATTGATAAAATAAAAAATTATACAACGGTAAATAAGTATGATATTCAATTATTAGAAAGTATTACTAAAATATTAAGTAAGAATAATTTTAAATATATTGATAAATATAATGATTTAATTAAAAAAATGAAAACAACTTATTCTATATATGATGAAAAAAGTAAATATATCTTTAATATAAATTTAAAAGATGCTAATGAATTAGAAAAAATAATTAATGAAACCATCAAAAAAAATGATAAGATAGAAATTATTTATAGTGATGTCGATGGAAGTCAATCCAAAAGAATCATTCATCCAATCTATTTGTTTTCATATAATGGAGAAAAATATGTAACAGCATTTTGTGAATTAAGAAATGATATCCGACATTTTGAAATAAAAAGAATCATTAGCATAAAATAATAGTGCCAAAATATTTCACTTTTTCAGAGTCTGTAAATAAATTTGTGTAAATAGAGTCTCTCCATGATACAATAGTAGAAATGGAGAGATTTTATTATGA
>CAKPBH010000005.1 GCA_934140355.1 uncultured Bacilli bacterium
AAATAAAAATCATCGTAAACCCGTATAAATACTGGGATAAATGATGATTTTTTACTATATAAAGTACGAAAGTCGGGATTAATAGAATAAAAAAGAAGGAATTGGTTTATATAAATTTTTTATATCATTCTTATTTATAATGATAAGATTTTTATTTAAGTATTTTAAACCCATACGAACAAACGTTTAATATTTCTTTTGTCTTGTGCTATAATAGAATTAGATTTTGAGGTGGTATGGATGAAGAGAATTATCTTGCATATTGATGTAAATAACGCTTTTTTATCTTGGACGGCTGTTGAGAGGCTTAAAAATGGTGAAAAGGTGGATATTCGAAAGCGCTACGCTATTATTGGAGGGGATGAATCGGCGAGACGAGGAATTGTTACGGCAAAGAGTGATTTATGTAAAAAGTGTGGGGTGAAGACTGCCGATACGATATATTCTGCTAGAAAGAAATGCCCTTATTTGGAAGTTTATGCGGGAGACTTTAAGGTGTTTCGAAAGTACTCTGATATGATGTATCATTATTTACTAAAATATACAAATATTATTGAACGATATTCTATTGATGAGTGTTTTTTAGATTATACGGCTTCTTACCAATTATTTGGAGATCCAGTAAAAGTTGCTTACCAAATCAAAGATGATATTTACCGATTATTTGGTTTTACGGTTAATGTTGGGGTTGGTAATAATAAGTTAGAGGCTAAGATGGCTTCTGATTTTGAAAAACCGAATCGTGTTCACACTTTATTTGATGAAGAGATTTCCACAAAGATGTGGATACTTCCAATTGATGATTTATTCATGTTGGGAAAATCTAGTGCTAAGGTGCTACGAGAGATGGGAATTGAGACAATTGGAGAACTTGCTCATTATGATGTAGAAAGATTGGTAAAAAGATTCAAAAGTCATGGAAAAATGATGTGGGAATTTGCGAATGGAATCGATAATAGCGAAGTTAGTTATCAAGTAAGGGACGCTAAGAGTATTTCTTGTTCAACAGTTTTGCCTTATGATTATCATCATCGTGAAGATTGTTTAAAAGTACTTCGTCAGCTTTCGATGGAAGTGGGAAGAAAGTTAAGATTAAAGAAGGTTTATGCTAAGAATGTGAGTATTTGGATTAAGTATAATAATTTTGTTAAAGAAAGTAAGCAAAAGAATTTGGAGAATACGATTTATAATGATATGGATATTTTTCATACTTCTGCCTTGCTATTTGACTCTTTATGGGATAAATCTAGTCCTATTCGGGCTTTATGTGTTGGGGTTGGACATTTATCGTATGAACATGATCGGCAATTATCTTTATTTGAGGATAAGGAAAATAAAGTGGGAAATAGTCATGATATGGATAATAAATTGCAAGAAGTTATTGATAAAATAAGAGATAAATATGGTAATGATAAAATTGTCTATGCCGATATGTTAGAAAAGAGTGAGAAAAAATGAAAAAAGAAGAAATAAGAGAACTAATGGAAGATAATCCAAATGTTATTTATGAGGAAGAATTTTTTGATAGAATTAAGGGAACTAGTTTATTAGAATTTCGACGCAATATTAATTTTATTCAAGATATTAATCCAACACTTTATTTAGAAAACAAGGTAAATCGTTACTATCAAACACTATTAAATAAATATGATACTAATACTTGTCTATTTGATGAATATCAAGAATTGTTAAAAATATTTGAACAAAAAAATTATAAATTATTTGAGCAATATCATCATTTTAACTATTTAGTGAATCGAGATATGATTATCAAATTGGAAGATTATATGGCTTATTCGGATGGAAAAAGAATGGCATCTTTATATCTTTTAAATGAAACAAGTAAAAAAATTAGTGAAATTGTCGTAGATGGATTATTTAAAGATACTATTTATAATGTTTGGATTAATATGAAAGAAATTATTAGATATTATAATAATCTAGGAAAACAGGAAAAATTGATTCATCAAAATAGATTAAATCTCTATCAAAAAATTTTGGAAATCGATAAAATGGATAATCTTAAAAAAATTCAACTATATAATGAATTAATAGATAAAAAGATTTATTTATTATTTTATCAAGATTGGTATCGTGTAAGAAAGCATTCCTATAAAAAAATGAAAAATGTTTTATTTCGTCCTAAAGAAAAAGGAAATTTATTTTGCTATAAAGAAAGTTTAATGAAACAAGTCCCTATTTATGAATTAGATGGACAAGATTTCTTTATGTTAGTCAGTTGTCGAAATAAATATAGGGAAGTAAGCCAGGCTAGAAGACATTGTTATATTTTAATTTCTGCCTACAATATGGAAGTATTTAGTAAGAAAAAGTTTATCTATGGTTATACTGATTTTTCTATAGATGATATTATGCATGTATTTGAAAATGATATTGCTTCTTCTAGTAATTTTAGTTCTAATTCCTTTACAACAAGTTTTGTTAATCGGATTATGACGCCCGATGAGATTAGTTGTTCTAAAGGATATAGTGAAATTCAAATGGTAAATAAAAGAGTTGATGGGGAATTAAAATACTTTTTTATTCGAAAGCCAAATTACTTGGTGGTTTTTGATGAGATTGAAGAACGACACTTAATGGAAGCAATGAAACTTAATATTCCTATTATTGTTATTCCTACTTCGAAATATAAAGATAAATTAAACGAAGGGCGAAAAAGAGGAGAACAATTGGGAAACTTCAATTTTGACATGATTCTTGATACTTATACAAATGGGAATGATATGGAAAAAGAAAAAAGGGCGAGAAGATAACTTATAAATTATTATTGGAATGATATTTACCTTTGGTAAGGATTTTTTAAGTATTATTTTCTAATAAAAATTTATTTCTAGTAAATTATGATTTATTTATTTTTATTTTTGATATAATTGTTTTTAGGAAAGATAATTGTATCTTTTTTATTTTAGAAAGAAGTGTAAAAAAATGAATCAAGAAATTATTAAAGAAATTGCTGCTACTTTAAATGTTCAGATGAAGCAAGTAGAAAGTGTTTTAAAACTACTTAGTGAGGGAAATACAGTTCCTTTTATTGCGCGGTATCGTAAAGAGGCTACTGGGGCTTTGGATGAGGAACAAATTCGTCAAATTAATGAGGTTTATGAATATCAAGTTAATTTATTGAAACGTAAGGAAGATGTTATTCGTCTAATTGATGAAAAAGGGCTTCTTACGGATGATTTAAAGAAAGATATTATGAAATGTGAGAAGTTAGTTGAGGTTGAAGATTTATATCGTCCATTTAAGGAGAAGAAAAAAACGAAGGCTACAGAGGCAATTAAGAATGGACTTGAACCGATGGCTAAAATTATGATGAGTTTTCCTTTAAATATTGATATGGAAGAACTTGCTGGAAGATATTTGAATGAGGCAATTAAAAGTACTGATGAGGCTATTCAAGGGGCTAAGTATATTATTGCAGAGTGGATTAGTGATAATGCTAGTTATCGTAAATATTTAAGAAACAATATGATGAATCATGGGGTTATTATTTCTAAGATGAAGAAAAAAGCAGAAGATGAGCATGGTATTTATGAGATGTATTATGATTATAGTGAGAAAGTTAAATATATTAAACCACATCGTATTCTTGCGATGAATCGTGGAGAAAAGGAAGGAATATTAAGTATTGGTATTGAAGTAGATATGGATTATGTATTAGGATTCTTTGATAAGAAAATTATAAAAAATGAGAAGAGTCCTGTTGCTGAATATGTTAAAGATGCGATTCGTGATAGTTATAAGCGTTTGATTTTTCCTAGTGTTGAAAGAGAAGTTAGAGCAGAATTAAAAGAAGTTGCTGAAACGCAAGCAATTGATGTGTTTGGAAAGAATTTGGAAAAGTTGCTTTTACAGGCACCAATGAAAGATAAGGTTGTCCTTGGCTTTGACCCTGCTTATCGTACAGGATGTAAGTTAGCTGTTATTGACCCTACTTCAAGAATTTTAAATATTAGTAAAATTTATCCTCATGAACCACATAATAAATGGGATGAAGCAAAAAAGATTATTAAAGATTTAATTAAGAAATATGATGTTGATATTATTGCTGTTGGGAATGGAACGGCTTCTCGTGAAAGTGAAAAGTTAGTTGCTGAAGTATGTCAAGAATATACAGAGAAAAAAATTGCTTTTGTGATTGTTAGTGAGGCTGGGGCTTCGGTTTATTCGGCTAGTCCTCTTGCCATTTCAGAATTTCCTGATTTGCATGTTGAAGAGCGAAGTGCAATTAGTATTGGAAGAAGATTACAAGATCCACTTAGTGAACTAGTTAAGATTGATTCAAAAAGTATTGGAGTTGGTCAATATCAGCACGATGTTAATCAAAAGAAATTGAATGAATCGCTAGACTTTGTCGTTAGTAAGGCGGTTAATGCTGTTGGAGTAAATATTAATACGGCTAGTCCATCTATTTTAAAATATGTTTCCGGGCTTACAAAGACAACGATTGATAAGATTATTAAGTATCGTGAGAAGCATGGAAAAATTTTATCTAGAGAAGAAATTTTAGATGAAAAGTTAGTTTCTCCGAAGGTTTATGAACAATCTGTTGGGTTTATGAGAGTAATTGATGGAGATAATATTTTAGATAAGACTTCTATTCACCCGGAGAGTTATCAGGCTACTTTAGAACTTTTAGGGAATTTAGGACTTGATACCAGTAGTATTGGTAGTGAAGATTTGATGAAAAAGTTAGAGGAATTAGATTTAGAGAAATATTCAAAAGAGCATGGTGTTGATATTTATACTTTAGAGGATATTGTAAAGTGCTTAAAACAACCAAATCGTGATTTTCGTGATGATTATCAAAAACCATTACTTCGCAGTGATATTTTAAAGATTGAAGATTTAAAAAGAGGAATGGAATTAGAGGGAACAGTTCGTAATGTTGTTGATTTTGGGGTATTCATTGATATTGGACTTCATGATGATGGGCTTGCTCATATTTCTAAATTAACTAAAGATTATATTAAACATCCAATGGAAGTTGTTAATGTTGGAGATATTGTGAAATGTTATGTTGATGATGTTAATTTAGAAAAAAATAAAGTTAGTTTATCTTTAATTAACCCATCTGAAATTTAGCAAAAACTATTGACAGGTAGGCAATTATCTTATATAATTTTAATTGTCTACTTGATTATGCAGCTGTGGTTCAACGATTAGAATTCGGCCTTGCCAAGGCTGAGACGAGGGTTTGACTCCCTTCAGCTGCTCCATAATGAATTTTTAACACCTGTTTTGGTGTTTTTTTATTAAAATAATGTTTAAAAATCCTATTTTAGCTTCCTTAGATTCAATTAGAGTTTAAAAAAATAATGATATTGGTGATTAATATGAATATTTATAAGTGTTTAAATGAAATAACAAAATATATAGATGAAAATTTAGAAAATGAAATAGATTATAAGATTCTAGCAAAAATGATGGGAGTCAATTCTTATACTATGCAAAGAATATTTTCACTAATATCGGGAATTTCTCTAGCAGAATATATTAGAAAAAGAAGATTATCCAATGCTGGGGTTGAATTATACAAAAAAAATGCTAAAGTTATGGATATAGCCATTCAATATCAATATAGTAATGCTGCATCATTCTCAAGAGCATTTGAAAATTTTCACGGGATTAAGCCTAGTCAAGTAAATAAACTTTCTACACTAAAAAACTTTCCTAGAATTATTTTTAATGAAGAAATCAAGCTAACGAGTACCTTAGAATATAAAATCATAGAAAAAGAAAAATTAGTGTTGTATGGATTAGGTGTTAAAACTAATAATAAAAATATTAGTATAGATGCTCCTAGTTTGTTTAAAAAAATGCAATTAAATGATAAGCATAAATATGGTGAGATAAAATTTGGAATGATTACCTATGAAGATAAATTTAGAGAAAAATGTAATGGATACTATGTTCTTTATGATAAAGAAATGGATAGTTTAGAAAAAATAGTTATTCCTAAAAGTAAATGGCTTGTCTTTAGGATTAATTCTCAAGATTCTAAAGACATTCAAGAAATGTCGCATCAATTTTATTTACAATTCTTACCTTCTTGTCAATACAATTTGAGAGAAATACCAGAATTAGAATATTATCATGATAATATTACTGACTTTTTAGTACCAATATATTAAACTGATAAAATTGGTTATCTAAAAGTCAGTTTTTTATTTTTAATTTTTGTTATAATTTTAACTGAAGAGATGGTTTAGATGGAATCAACATTAGAATTTTATTTTACTAAAAAATATATTTCAAAAGAGGAATGGCTATCATTAATCAAAGTTATATCAGATTATAATGGATTACTTAGAAAATGGAAAATCATTATTCAAAATGATAAAAATAAAATTAGATATTTTATTAAAACAAAATATAAACTGCCACCTACAATTAATCATTTAAATTCTTTTTTACTAAAATCTGGCATAGAAATTTGCTTGCCCAAGACCAACATTACTCTTCCCTTTATTACGAAAATTGGAAGTAATATTATTGATATTATCAACTATTCAGAAATTAAAAACAAAGGTAATTTAGCTTTTATAGAAATAACATTTCAAAAATTATATGATGAAAAAATTAGAAGTAAAACTAAATTTTATTTTCATCATGATGGATTAATAAAAAGATATCGAGCTATATTTTCCATACCTTCTAGTATTCTTTCTGTAAATTTTGATAGTAATAAAAGATATTTCTATCAAAGTGCTCCTAAATATTTAGAGATTAATAAAATTTTACCTTTATTAAGTATGGATTCAAATTCTTCTATTTTAAAGATAGATACCTTTCCCTATTTACAAGGAGATTTTTATTTAAGTCAAAATGACTATAGTTTTGATAAGCATTCTATTATTTTAGGTTCTAGTGGTAGTGGAAAATCAAAATTTATCTGTTTGTTGATAAGTAATATTTATAAAAATAAAAGCCTAAAACAAAAATATAAGATTATTGTAATTGATCCGCATGCGGCATTAGAAGATGATATTGGGGGAATTGCTAAAGTCATCGATTTTAAAAGCACAGTAGATAGCATAGATTTATTTATTAATAGTCATCATGATGTGATATCTTCTACTGAATTATTATTAGAGCTTTTAAAATCCTTAATTTCAGATCAGTACAATGCTAAACTTGAAAGGGTTTTGCGACATAGTATTCATCTACTTCTTACTGATGAGTCATTTAATTTTAGTAATTTAAGAAAACTATTACTTGATTTAGAATATAGAAATTCATTAATAAAAAAGCTTAAATTTGATTTACCTATTAGTGTTATAGAATTTTTTTTATCCGATTTTAATGATTTAAAAACAAAATCATATGGGGAAGCGATTTCGCCAATCATCACGTTCATTGATGAAATGGAGATGATTCCTGTATTTAATGAACAAGAAGATAAAAAGAATTTAAAAGATACTATTGGTGATAACTTTTTAACTTTATTTTCTTTAGATCGAACTAAATTAGGAGATAAAGTTACTAAAACTATTTCTGGACTAATTATGCAACAATTGTTAATTATCATTCAAAGGCATGAGATGAATGAACATATTATATTTGTTGTTGATGAGTTTGCCATTATTGAAAATCCTATTTTAGCTAGATTTTTATCAGAAGCTCGAAAGTATAATTTATCATTAATTTTAGCAGGACAATATTTTAATCAAATATCTGAAAACTTAAAAAATTCTATTTTTGCTAATATTATTAATTATTATATATTTAGAGTATCTAAATTGGATGCCAATCTATTAGTTGATAGTTTTGATATGAAAATACCATTAGATGATAATAGAGATAGAAAAGTTAAACTTTTAAATGAATTAAACAATCGTGAGTGTATTGTTAGAATTGACTCTAATGGAAAATTATTACCTGCTTTTAAAGCAGAAACTTTAAATTATAGTAGTATTCCTAGAATTAAAGAAAGTTATCATTATGAAAAAGTAAGTCATATACAACAAAAACGGAAAAAGAATAAATTTGAAGTAGGAAATGATGTAAATTTAAGAGAAATATTAATTTCTAATTCATCAAGTAGAAAGGTTGTGAAGTAAATGAATGATACTATTGCATTAGATATTGTTAATAAAATATTTCATCATGTATTCGAGAAAGACAATAAATATTCATTAGAAATTTTATTAGAAAAACTTGCTTTTGATATAAAATTGCCCAAACAAGTTAATGATTCTACAACAAATGAAATAACTTGGGCTGATTCTATCAATAGTGGGAAATATATTACTAATTCAAACATGCAAAAAAGGGACTCAACAATTGGATGGATGCTTGATAGAAGAGAATTTAATAATCTTCAAGAATTGATAGAAATATGGAATTCTATTAACTTAACTACAACAGAGCGAGTTTATGATTCTATTAATGTGATTAAAAGTGATACTATTTATAGGTGTGAAAATGTTTATCAATGTACTGGTTGTAGTGATTCTAAAAATATTATTTATTGTGATTCCTGTGGGAATAGTGAATATATATTAGCATCTCAACGATCGGGGACTTGTAATTTTTGTATTAGGACGGATGATTCGAAAAATTGTAGTAATAGTTATAATATTATTTGTTCTAACAAAGTTAGTAATTCTCTTTTTATACAAGATTGTTTTAATTTATATGAATGTATGTTTTGTTCTCATATTGCTAATAAAAGGTTTTGTATAGCAAATATGCAGTTTGAAGAAGAAGAATATTATGAAATTAAAGGATCTATTGTTGATTGGATATTAAATTCTTAATCTTTTTTCTTTATATCTTAATTTTTAACAATAACATTACCACTTTATTTCTCTTATTTTCAATTGATTTTATGGATATAGTAAAAGTACTTCATAAGTATTTTCCTTTGATAAAAAAATCATTTCCAAAAAAGAATTTTTGCATAAACTAATTTGAAGGAGGAATTATGGAAACACAATTAACCAATACGGCTTCTGTCTTAGGAAGTTATAATAATGTTCCTACAGCAATCTCTTCACAAGCTTTAGTAGTTTCAATGATTGATGGACTTACCGTGACAAAAACTGCGGATAAGATGATTTGGGCTGATGGAGTTTTGACTTATACTATTGTTGTAGATAACCAGGCTACAGAGGCTTATACAACGCCTATTATTACAGATATTTTAGATACGACTTTGGTTTCTTTTGTGGAGGATAGTGTTACAATTGAAGGAGTTAAGGCTGAGGCTTCGGAATATAGCTATGATGAGGCTACTGGTACACTTAAGATAAATTTAACAGATATTGCTCCCACGGAGAAAAAAACAGTTACGTTTCAAGTTACGAAAAAAGGTATTTAGAGATTTTTCTTTTGAGAGTTCTTGTACTCTAACTTCTGGAAGTTTAATGATTCATAGTAATACTTTTTTAGTAAGGGCAATTATGGTGAGAAAATACCATATTGGTTCAGGATGTTCTGCTCCTGGATGGAGAAGGCATTAAAAAAGTTCTATTTCTAAATGAAACTTATCTTTAATTTAGCATAAGATTCTATTTAGAAAATAGGACTTTTTCTTTTTTTATTTTATTGCATTTGTCTTTTTATTTTACTTTTCTTTTTCTTTGGTTACCTTTCATGTTTATTCTTCAATGGTCCAGATAATATTGGTTTGATATTCTAACCCATTTTCTATCTTATCTGTAATTTGGAGAAGAATCCCTTCTTCTTTGTTCCAGTTTATTTCTGTTGTTTTACTCTCCCCTTCGTTTGTCTCTCCTGTGTAGACTAATGTTTTTTCTGTAGATAAAGGAATGATATTTTTATCTTGATCAAGATAGACAATAGCGTCTTTTAAGATAATTCCTGTTTGGGAAGTTAATTCTTTTTCTAAAGTAGCATAAAGGCGCCAATTGGTACTATTTACTCTAGTATCTGTAACATGAATGATAATACTTTCTTTTTTAGGGCAAAGAATTGGGTTTAGGCTAATGGGCGACAATTCAAAAACAATCATTTTTGTTGCGTCATCAATGACTAATTCTCCAGGATAGATAATTTGAATGGTTTTGGTATGATAAAGTAAGTCATTATATTTTTTGGCATAAAAGGTAATTGTTGTACCTATTGGTAAGGGTGTTGTATAGTCATATTCAAAAGTTCCTTGGTCAGAAGCAGTAACAACAGTTTCTACCTCATTATAGGTAATTAAGATACTTGCCTCCTCTTCCGTCGTTCCTTTCATTACAGTATCTACATCTGTTAGAGCATTAATTTTAAGAGGAATACTTCCTAAGGAAAGGATTTTTTTGGTTGGAAAAATAAAATTAGTAAGAGCTGGAAGAGTGGCTAATTCTTCTTCAGTAAAGTTATGACTTTCTACTTTAGTGGTGGTAGCGGTAAAGGTTCCGTTGATGGTGCTGTAGGTATCTTCTTTATACCAAGCATAAGTAGGAAGTGTTGAGGAAGAGATATTTTCTTGAATAGTAATTGGATTAGTAAAGAGATTTATTCTTGAGAATTGGAATTGAAAAGGAATGGTAGAGTTGGTATAAATAATGTTGGCTTTTGTATTATAGAGAATAACTTTAGAAGGATTATTAAGAATAAAGCCGCTGCTACTGGAAGAAAAATAGATGTTATAGTTTGAAGTGGTTATATTTGGATAATCATTGATTATGGTTAAAGAAGCACTGGTATTGAGGGTTAGTTTTCCATAACTATACCAAGTAGCGTAACTTCCACTGTAGGTTGTTTTGGTAATTTCTAGGGAGGAATTTGGATAGAGAATAGTTTCTCCTGTTCCAAAGGTTCCATAGGATAGGCCATTAGCCGTAGTGATATTAAAAGTAGCATTGCTAAGAAGAGTAAAAGTAAGATTGGTTGGGCCATAGATGAGTTCTCTTGAGGGGCTGGTAAAGTTGACAATGGCATTGGTTAAAATGGTTAAAGAGGGATTAGTGTTACGAAACCAAAAGGCTGAATTTCCTTTGGATTTATGCGTTATCGTAGTCGTTCCCCCTATTTCTATTTTGTTACATTCAGCGACTTCTCCGCCTGTGGTTACACTGCCATCTTCAATAGTAATGGTAGAATCAATAAATCTCGTTAGGCCATTGGGATGAAAACAAATTTGAGGACCTGTATAAGTAATGTTATTATATTCTACTATGGTATTTTGATAAAGTGAATTTTCAGGGACATAAATAATTCCATAGTAGTTATACCCAATGATGTTCATGTTAGTAACAGTTACTTTTAAAATAGATGGATAGGAAACATTGATGGTATCTGATGCATTTAGTGTTTTTCTATCTTCAAACTGGTAAGTTACGCCGTTATAGGTTCCATCGATGGTAACATTTGGCTTTGTTGATGAGATCTTAATTCCCGAGGTTAAGGCTATATTGTTTCCTAGGTAGATATAGTTATAGCCATTGTCATTTTCTAAGGCTGTTTTTAATTCTTCACTAGTAAAAATTACTACTGTATTTTCATTTATAATTGTCATAATTTCTCCTTAATTTATTATACGTTAAATTAAGAATTGGTAGAATTAAATTTGTCTATATGATTAAAATACTGATAGAGATTTTTACTAGAAAAAAGGCTCTATCTTAGTTAAAGGTTAAAGCCTCTTTATGAATTAAAAATATTTGTCAAAAAACGCATCTGAATAATTATCGATTCTAAAATAAAAAAATGAGCCTTCTTGATTTTTATTTTCAACATTATCTTCTGGATAATTATTTATTTCAAATAATTGCTTTAATTCCTCATTAGCATTATCTAAAAAAATATTTCCGTTTCGAATTTCAAATTTATATGCATTTTCATTATACTCATAGGATAATATTAAACTATCCCTTACTGGTCCTCCCATACCAATACTGTATTTTTTAATTAAGTTAGTATTATCAATATTAGAAAGTATTTCCTTTAAGTCTTGAAGAGAAATAGTAATTGTTTTATCTATATTTTCTTTATCCCCTAAATCTATACTTCTCATTCTTGATAATTTTACTTCCAAAATATGACAATTTTCCAAATAATCTATCCAATTTGTATTTTTTTGATTATCTTCCTTATTAGCGTTACTATTATCTTTGGTTGCAGTGTTATTTTCTTCCTTTAGGGAAGTATTTGGAGACTGCTTTATTTCATCAACTTTGGTTGATTCTTGTTTGAAAGTAATTATGTTATTTGCAAATAAAATACATAGAACAATTAGCATTAATATAATTATGAATAACATGATAATTACTCCTTTATTATTTTTTTTCATCTTTTACTCCTTCCTTATTTTTAATAATACCATAAAAAGAGATTTTTTTATTATAATATATTTCTCTTTACATTTATAAACTGTAAATTAATATAGTAAAAATACGATTGATTTCTGTTTTAAGATTTAAAATATTACCAATACTTACTTTCATAAATTACTTCTTTTGTGATTTCATTAATAGCAACAAATGAAAGACTACCATGGTTGCAACTACTTTTTTGGTAGCATTTATCTTCTATTAAGTAGATAAGAAAATTATCTTTATTTTCTTGATTGAAAAAGTTTGATGTCAATGAGTGATTTTCTTCATTATAATATTTATAATAGCCTGTCCAAATAGATTGAGAATGCTATTTTGAAGGTGTTGTCTTTCCATTATCATCCATTCCTTCAACTGCGATTCTCATAAATTTTTTCTCCCACCTAATTGTTTTTTTAGTATAATTTTAGATCCCATCTTAATTTTTCATCTTGATTTTCATTGTCTTCATATACCATTTCGTTAAATTCTTCATTTTTAAAAACTTCTAATAACCTTTCAAAATCATCTGCAAGTTTTTTGCTTTTTAATTCACCTTCATCTATCCAATATATTTTCCCTTCCGACGTTTCAGAAATAATTTCACCACTATAATCATCTGATGTAAATAAAATAATTAATTGTCTTTCTTTTTCTTTTTTATCATACCAATCTTTTACCCCACATATCCTGACAGAATTTAATTTTAATCCTGTTTCTTCATATACTTCCCTTTTAACTGAAGGGATAATGCTTTCGCCTAGTTCTATTTTTCCTCCTGGAAAAGCAATTCCTTTCCAGCTTTTTACTCTTTCTTGTACTAGTACTTCTTTTGTAGTTGGATTAATAATTTTACACATATTCATTAATTTTACGTTTTCCATTTTTGTCCTCCTTCTTTAAGTTATTATTATACACTTCTTTCCAATTTTTGTGTATAAATCTATAATAATATCACCATTAAAAATAATACCAATTTGGGCTCTAGTTTGAACTAAACTAGATATAAATCTTGCTTCTTTAGTTCACTCTAAATTCCATCTAGAGCAATTAACATGACTTATAATATCAATAATATTATACATTTTGCTATATAGAATAACAGACGTTTTATTCATTTGTGTATTTATAAAAATACTACTATAAAAAATAGTGCTTTCAGAATAAAAATTTATATATTTTTTTTAATTAATAATCTTTTTTTAATTCCACACAGAAACAGGACTTGAATAATTTGGTAATCCTCCACTATGAATCAACTTGATATTAGCCTATCTTTAACTATTTCTTTTGCTATATTTTTATCCCCTTCATAAAGTAATGTTTTTTTTAATATCTCATCTTCTACCTTATAATTATGACTAGATAATTTAAATGACTTGACTTCATTATAAATTTTAATTTATTTTATCTTTATTACAAATAAATTTACTTGGCTTAGAATGAAAAAATATTATTACCTATTTAATGACTTTCCCTTCCAAATTACATATGTATGCATTGGGTAATAATTCTTTTATTTCATTTAATTTTGATTGATCTTTTTCATATTCTCTACCCACCAATATTCCTTCTATTAAATTTGCTGGTAGTCCAAAGAGAATTGCACTTTCTCGATCAGTAAAGAAATCATCTTTATTTTTTCTATCAATTAAAAATTGTTCATAATATTTATCATTGACAAATTCTTTTACTGCTACATCATTTAAATTTTCATATTGTAAAATATCACCTTTTAATAATTCTCTTGTATATTTATTATTACCATTAAAAATAATTCCAATTTGCACTTTATTTTGAACTAAACTAGGCATAAATCTTGCTTCTTTAGTTTGTTCAGCTATCCATGCTAAATATCCTTTTTCTATTACTCTATTCATTAATGTAGGCATATCAAAAAAACTTATCACTTCAGTTTCTTTATTATTATCTAATTGATTAAAATATTTTATTGTACCCCCTGAATAAAAATTAATATATTCTTTTAATTGATAATCTTTTTTAAGATTCCAAACCCCAACAGAACTAGGATACTTTGTTCCATTCCTGCCCTCTATGAACCAGCTTGATATTAGTCCATCTTTAACTATTTCTTTTAATCCTTCTATATTTTTATAAGTTCCATGAAGTAATGTTCCTTTTTTTAAAATTACTTCATCTCCAACTTTATAATTATGATTAGGTAATTTGAAGAACTTGGCTTCATTATAAGTTTCAATTTGTTTTATCATAATATCTGCTGATAATTTGTTTAATTTACTTTTAGTAATTCTAATATAGGTTTCTTTATTCATTCTCTTTTCTCCAATCAATATGATGAATTATATTTAAATTATTACTTTTTATATATGATATAGTTTTTGGAGGGAGTATTTTAATTTTGTCTAACTTATCTATATCTATCCAGTGAAAAGTTTGTCCTTCGTGATCTAAACAACTAAAATCTACTTTATCAATTTTTTCATTATATATTGCTTTATAGCAAAAATTATATTGCATGATATTTTGACTTTTTCTTTTTAGAAAGTTTTCCTCAATACAACATAGACTAAATTCTAAGTTGTAACCTAATTCTTCTAAAATTTCTCTTTTTATAGCAGTTTTACTATCTTCATTAAATTTTATTCTTCCACCAGGTAACAAATAAAAATTTCTACCATCTTCTATTTTAAATAATAACACTTTCGTTTTATCCTTATATAAATAATTGCACTTGCTCTTGAATGAAAATTATTATTATCTATTTTTATTTTTAAATCCATATTTACTCCTATCGTTTTGAAAACTAAACTTTTTTCTATTTCATATTGATATATCTTCAACTAAAAAATCATTTTAATCAATTTTTTATTTATTGTTAAGTGTGTTTTCTTTAAATCCATTTAACATTTTTGCTATTAATTCTACAGTTTCATTTGATTCTAATTTATTTTCGTCATTACCACTATTTATAAAATCATTCCATTCCTCAAGTGCTATATCTATAGTATCATTATTAATTTTATCCTTAAATATAGTTAATGCTGTGGTTTTATAATTCATTAAAGATACTGCTCCTAAAGCTTTATAATAAGATTTTTCAGGAATATTAGATTTTTTATAGAATTCTAAAGCCATTTTATCATTTACTTCTCTTGGGTTATTTAATATTATCTTGTTGCATCTATAAATTGTTGTTGCTCCTTCTATTTTTACATTATCTGCATCATTTGGAACTTCTACATCATATATGATATTTCCTCTATGTAACCATCTAATGATGCAAGTTTCATCTGCATAATTAAATCCTCCAAAATCTTTTCCATTTTTTGCTAAAGGATTCCAATTATTTGCAACATTAATTTTTCCGATTTTATATTCGAAATTTGCCCCCTTATTACCAAACATTACTTTTACAAAATTACTCATTATAATTCTCTTTTTCCTTTGATATATTAATTTGTATGAAAATATTTTTTACTTTATTGTGTTTATTTTTTTAAGATTATTACTTTAAGTTACTTAATATTTTCTATCTCTAATAATTCATTTTTAGCATTAAATGTTAATTTAAATGTTTCACAATAATTAAAATTTCCTTCAAATATTGTTTTGTTTTGAAATTTATAGATTAAATTATCGTTTTTAATTTCAATATTACCTAATAATTTAAATAGATATGATATTGCTGTTGCGTGAGATACTATGGCAATTGTTTTATCTTTATTTTTATTTAATATTTTTATGATTTCAAAATATATTCTATCTCTTACCTCTTTTTGGCTTTCTCCATTTCCTATTTTATAATTTTCATCTAAAAATTGTTTTCTTTCAAAATCTTTTGGTAATTCATTCCAAGATGAAATTCCAAATTTTCTTTCTCCTAAGTTATCTACAATATTTATTTTTAAATTATTTTTTTCTGCTATATATTTTGCTGTAGATATTGCTCTAACATAATTGGAAGAATAGATACAATCAATGTTACTAAAAAGGGCTGAATTAAATTTTTCTTTAGCGATATTCTCTCCTTCTTGAGAAAGGATCTTTTTCTCATTCTGGAGTTGTAAATTATCATTTGTATAATCATTATTAACTTCTAATGGTTTTGAATGTCTTATCAAATAAATAGTAGTCATTTTTATCACACTCTCTTATGTTGGCTTTTTAAAATTCATCATTAAAGTTTTTATCAGTATTTTTCGTTGATAGAAAAAAGAGGACTATTCCCCTTTGTTATCGTATTTATAGAAGCCTTCTTTTGAAGATTTTCCTAATTTTCCTTCATCAATATATTGTTTTAATAATTTAGACATTCCTTTGAAGTTATAAGGGGCTAGGAAGGATGGAACTTTAACATACATTTGAACGATGTCATAGGCTGTCTTTAGGCCAACGGTATCTAGTATTTGGAAAGGTCCTTCTGGAGCTCCTGTTCCTAGAGTCCAGGCTGTATCAATGCTAACGGGGTCAGATATTCCATTGACTAATAAGTCTAGAGCTGAAAACAGAAAAGGAATTAGCATAGAATTTAATAAGTATCCTGATTTTTCTTTGTGAAGGGGTAAAGGAATCATCTTTATTTCTTTGGCAAAATTTATTACTTCATCAAAGTATTTATTTTCTGTTTTGGTATGTTTCATGACTTCTGCTGTGTTATTTTTCCAAATGGAGTTGGCAAAGTGTAAGGCTAAAAATTTGGTTGGTCTTCCTGTATATTTAGCAAGACGACTTGGAAGCATAGTAGAAGAATTGGTAACTAGAATTGTTTTTTCTGGTAGTAATGGAGACATTTTTTTATACAATTCTTTTTTAGCATTAAAGTCTTCAGTCATTGATTCAATTACTAAGTCGGCATCTTCTACTGCTTTTTTCATATCTAGTTCTAGTTTAATATTTTGGAATGCTTCTTCTACTTTTTTAAGACATCCTTCTTTGTTAAATTCTTCTTTTCCAGCGATACCTCGACACCAATTATTTAGTGTTTTTCCTTCAGTTTTATCCATTAACTCTATTGCTTCTATGTAACTTTTTCTTAAATTTTCTAGTTTTGGTTTGGTTCTTTCAATACTACTTTCGCTTCGTAGCCAGATTGTTACATTAAAGCCACAGTAAGCAGATTGAAAAGCAATTTGGGAGCCTAATACGCCTCCACCCATAATTGTTATATTTTTCATATGCTTTCTCCTTTCGATATTTAACTAAAGAATACTATATTTTGGAATTGTTGTAAATGATGAGAGAAGTTATTTTTTTATTTGACATTTGTTTTTACAATGATTAGAAAAATACTGATGGGGAATATTAATGATATTTTAATATTTTTCTAAAGAAAAGAAGTATCCTTTGGTTAGGTACTTCTTTTTATGAAGATAGTAATGATGGTTCATTTATTTTTTTTTGAGAATAGTTTTGATATTTTTTACAAGATCATAGGCACCTCCGGCGCCTAAGCCAATTGAGATAATAACTAAATTAATATCTTTGGTCATAAAAAAGTAAATGGTTCCCGAGATAAGACCGATGGCTAAATTTTGGATAGGAATTAATTTATTATTAAACCATGGTAGTTTTTTGGCAATAAAGCCACAGATAAAAGTTACTACAATAGTGACTACTCCTATAATTGTAGATACATCCATAATACCACTCCTTTCAGTGTATTTTATTGTTGCTTTTTTATTCTTTGTAATGGAAAACTCTATTTATTTTAAATTTTCTTTTACTTATTATAAATGAACTAGCGATGTTTTTGTTTGTTACATAAGATAAGTTAGAAAGGAGAAATGATATGGATTGTTTTGATAAGGCAATGAAAAAGATTGACGAATGTAATTGTAAGCCTAGATATATTTGTTGTGTTGGGCCAACTGGACCTACCGGACCAGCAGGTGGAGTAACTGGTCCTACTGGTGCGACTGGTGCGACAGGTCCACAAGGTACAGCGGGGGCTACTGGCGCTACTGGTCCTCAGGGAATACAGGGATTACAAGGTATTCAAGGTGAAATTGGGCCTACCGGACCTCAAGGTATTCAAGGTCTTCAAGGAACTGTAGGTCCTACTGGTGCAACTGGAATTCAAGGACCAACTGGTCCTACAGGTCCGACGGGACCAACTGGTGCAACCGGTGCAACGGGTCCGACTGGAGCTCAAGGTGTTGTTGGGGTCACTGGTCCGACAGGTCCTACTGGGCCTCAAGGGATTCAAGGATTACAGGGAATTCAAGGTGCTACTGGAGTAACTGGCCCAACAGGTCCCACTGGCCCACAGGGTACCACAGGAACTCAGGGTGTTGCGGGAGCTACTGGACCAACCGGACCAACTGGACCAGAAGGTCTTAAGGGAGATGATGGTGAAGCTGGAGCGACGGGGCCAACCGGACCAACTGGGCCAACTGGACCAACAGGGCCTAGAGGAGAAACTGGGGCTCAAGGTACTGCTGGTGTTACTCCTGTTTTGACAATTGGTACAATTACAACTGGTGCTCCTGGTAGTCAGGCAACAGCTTCAATCTCAGGAACTGCTCCTAATTTTGTTTTAAATCTAACGATTCCACAAGGTCCTACTGGTCCTACCGCTTAAGATTTGGGAGAAATAGTATTGTGAATAAATATAAAGTATGTGTTTATGCAATTTGCAAAAATGAAGAAAAGTTTATTTCTAGATGGGTAGAATCAATGAGGGAAGCAGATAAAATTTTTGTTCTAGATACTGGTTCAGAAGATAATTCTGTTTCCTTACTTAAAAGTTTAGGAGTTATTGTAAAACAAAAAGTTATTCGTCCATGGAGATTTGATAAAGCAAGAAACATTTCTTTAGAGATGGTAGATAAGGATACGGACATTTGTGTTTGTACAGATTTAGATGAGGTATTATTACCTGGATGGAGAAAGAATTTAGAAAAGAATTGGGAAAAAGATTTAAATTGTCTTTTTTATCGATATAATTGGAGTTTAGATAAAAAGAATCAACCTAAGGTAAGTTTTTACTTGGGAAATATTCATGACAGAAATCATTATCATTGGACACATCCCGTTCATGAGGTTTTAAGTTATCTTGGAAAAGGTAAAGAGATAACTAAATACACAGATGATATTGTTTTAAATCACTATCCTGATAATACCAAAAGTAGAAGTAGTTATCTTCCTTTATTAGAGTTATCGGTTAAAGAAGATGCTGATGATGATAGAAATATGCACTATCTTGGGAGAGAATATATGTATTATGGAAGGTACCAAGAAAGTATTGATACTTTAATTCATCATTTATCAATGCCTAGTGCAACATGGCATGATGAAAGATGTGCTTCGATGCGTTTTATTGGACGGTGTTATAAATATTTAGGGAGATATGATGAGGCAAAATTGTGGTATGAAAAAGCAATTCAAGAGGCACCTTACTTAAGAGATCCTTATGTTGAAAAAGCTCTACTCTATTATGAGGTTAAAGATTATTTTAGTATGATAAAGTACTGTAATAAGGCGCTTAGAATTAAAGAGAAAAAAGATACTTATATTAATGAAGTATTTAGTTGGGATTATACTATTTATGATTTACTTGCTATTGGCTATTTTGAGATTGAAGATTTTGAAAAAGCTCTTTACTACTCTAAACTCGCTTTAGAGATGGATAAAGATAATAAAAGGCTACAAGACAATTATTCTATTATCTTAGATACAAAAAATCGGTATACAAATTAATGTATATCGTTTTTTATTCATCTAAAAATGGTTTGTAGGCTGAAGCTAGGGCATGATGTTTTTTGATTTCTTCTTTAGAATAGAATGGATAAGATAAATTATTTATATCTTTTAAGACAACTTTATATGATTTCATTTTCCACTTTTTATGGGTAAAGATATGGGTATAATTTATTCCTTCTTCAATATTACTATAAGATATTTGATTTTTTTCTAAATAAGAAACAAGTTCTTTTTTCTTTATGTTTCCTTCTAATTGAGGAAAAGACCATAGATTTTTAAGAAGACTTTCTTCTTTTCTTTGATATAGGGCATATTTATTTTGATATTGATAAATTAAAATGGTATACTCTTCTTCTTTTTTTTGTATTTTCTTTTTCTTCTGAGGAAGAGTTTGATAAGTATTTTTTGTGTATGCTAAACAATCTTGATTTAGCGGACATTCTAGACATTTAGGAAGTCCTTTAGGTAGACAGATTGTTTCTCCTAATTCCATCATTCCTTGATTAAAATCTCCTGCTTCATTTGGAATGATTTTCATTAGGTGTTTTCTAATTTCTTTTTTTACTTTTATCTCATCAATATTTCTATTATCGTTAAAAAATCTAGTGTACACCCTTAAGACATTTCCGTCGATAGTTACTTCTTTTTGGTTGAAACAGATGGACGCGATTGCACTAGCGGTATATTCTCCTATTCCTGGTAATTTTAGGATTTCTTCATAGTTCTTGGGAAATATTCCTTGATATTCATCTTCGATAATCTGAGCGGCTTTTTTTAAATTTTTTGCTCTGGAGTAGTAGCCTAGGCCTTCCCATAATTTTAAGAGTTTATCTTCTTCTATGTTGGCTAGAGTATGGATAGTTGGTAGAGTATTAATAAAGTGTTGATAATAAGGGATGACGGCTTCAATTCTGGTTTGCTGAAGCATAATTTCTGAAATCCAAATGTGGTAAGGATTTTTGTTTTCTCTCCATGGAAGAGACCTTTTGTTTTCTTGATACCATTTACTTAAATTAACTAGTTCTTTTTGCATTAGAAGAATATTTGTAAGTCCTTTTCTTATTTAAATCATTGATTTCAGGATAATATTTTTTCAACTCATTAGCCAAGTTAATGGCTAATTCTTGAGTATTTAAATTATTTGATGGAATCGTTATTGTTTGTGGTAATTCTTCAAAAAAGTGATAAACATTTTGTTCATTTAATTTTGATTCTGATACTAAAAAACAAGAAGATTTTGGTACCCTATCTTTAATATGGGAAGTTATATCAATTAAAGAAGATTGTCCATTAGAAAATGTTATTTTATTTAAAGAGTGATAGCTATTGTTATGATTGACACATATTGTTTCGATATTGAGTCCAATAGCTTGACCGGTTACTTTTAAAAAGTTAGCAAGATCTCCACATAATCCTTGTCCCATTACTAAGGTACTATTATAAGTAGAATCAATAGGAATATTATTTTTAAAATCAAATGCATATTCTGATGCAAATGGAATTTGATTGCAATATTGATGGCAAACATATGAATAACTAAAATATTCACTCATAAAGTCAAAAAGAAGGGATATTCTTTCCAATTCATTTTCTACACTTAATAAGGAAGTTAATAATCTTTCTTTCATTTGAAGTGCTATATCATCTATTGTGTTTTCATTTAAACTTAGTATCATATAATAATTTTGTTGATAAGTGATTAAACTTTTTTCTAATTGTTCAATAGTTTTATTATTTAAAGTTTCTGATTTGATTTTTCTTTTTTTTAGAGCTAATAGTGCTCTTTTATATTGTTTTTTTATTGTACTTTTAGTTTCTTGATTTAATTTTTCAATTTTTTCTTGTTCTATTTCATACTTTTTTATAGAATAAATAACTAGTTCATCATAAATATCTTTAATGTCTTCATTAGTAAAAAATGTTTCTAACATTGTTGTCCTCCTTGTCGAAAAAAGCGTAAAGGATCATCCTTACGTTTTAATCATTATTATTTTTCTTCATTAATTTCTTCTTCAATTCTCATTAATTGATTATATTTACAGATTCTATCTGTTCTTGACATGGAACCTGTTTTGATTTGGCCTAAATCTAGTCCAACAGCTAAATCGGCAATGGTTGTATCTTCTGTTTCGCCACTTCTGTGAGAAATAATTGTCTTGTATCCATTTTCTCTAGCAAGTTTTATTGTTTCTAATGTTTCGGTGATGGTACCAATTTGGTTTACTTTTAAAAGAATCGCATTTCCGGCATGTTTGTCAATTCCCATTTGTAAACATTTTTTATTGGTTACAAATAAATCGTCTCCAACTAATTGAATTTTATCTCCTAAGCGTTCGGTTACTTTGGTAAATCCTTCCCAATCATTTTCATCTACAGGATCTTCAATCGAAATAATTGGATATTTATTTACTAATTCTTCATAGAAATCGATTAACTCATCTGTTGTAAGACTCCTTCCTTCACCTTTTAAATTATATTTTCCATCTTGATAGAATTCGCTAGCGGCAACATCAATTGCAATGTTAACATCTTTTCCTGGAATATACCCTGCTCTTTTTATTGCTTCTACGATTAGTTCAAATCCTTCGGTGTTAGATTCAAGATTTGGTGCGAATCCTCCTTCATCGCCTACTCCCGTTGCTAATCCCTTTTCATTTAATACTTTCTTTAAATTATGGAATACTTCAGAACCTACACGTACTCTTTCTTTTAGTGTATCACGGTTAGGAATAATCATAAATTCTTGGAAATCTAATTTATTATCGGCATGAGCTCCTCCGTTGATAATATTCATCATTGGTCTAGGTAATGTTCTTCCTTCTCCAATATATTTGTATAAAGGGAGTCCTGCTTCAATAGCACTTGCTTTCATCGCAGCCATAGAAATTCCTAGAATTGCATTGGCCCCATATTTAGATTTTGTTTCTGTACCATCAGCTTCAATCATTGCATAATCTAGGGCTTTTTGATCTTTAGCATCTAGTCCTATTACTAAATCTCTTAGTGGTCCATTTACATTGGCTACGGCTTTTTCTACACCTTTACCCATATATCTCGTTCCACCATCTCTTAATTCTAAGGCTTCTCTTTCTCCTGTTGAAGCACCACTTGGAACAGCAGCCCGTCCCATTGTTCCATCTTCTAGAATAACATCCACTTCAACAGTAGGATTTCCTCTAGAATCTAGTATTTCTCTTCCTTTTACGTCTTTAATTTTCATTTCTTTCATCTTCTTTCTATATAAGTATTTTATCACAAAAATAATACTTATAGAGAATTTTTAATAATTAGTTAATTATCTTCATTTGAATTGACATTTTTTTGTAAAATATATATAATTTTAATAAATAGAAATGAGGATGAAATGGAAAGTTTAGTAAATTTTTTTATTGGATTATTTGGAGGAGCGGCTAAAGAAGTTGTTATTTTTATTATTTCTTTAATGCCTATTTTAGAACTTCGAGGAGGACTTTTGGCAGCGTCCCTTCTTCATGTAGAGTATATAAGGGCTGCTATAATTTGTGTTATTGGGAATGTACTCCCAATTCCTATTGTGCTTTTGTTTTTAGAAAAAATATTAGATTTGTTTGAAAAATGGAAGGTTACAAAAAAAATTGTTGTTTGGTTAGAAAAAAAAGTAGAAAATAAAAGAGAACAAATTGATAAATATGGCTATTTAGGGCTTGCTTTATTTGTTGGTATTCCTTTGCCTGGTACTGGAGCTTGGACAGGTTCTTTACTTGCTGTTATGCTTGGTATGAATAAGAAAAAATCTTTTTTATTTATTTTAATTGGCGTATTAATGGCTGCTATTATTATGAGTATTTTATCTTACGGAATTTTAGGGAGTATTCTCTAATTTTTTTATAGATGGGAAGTGCTAACATGAAGAAGGATATTAATATTTTAATTGATAATGTTGTTTCAAATGTTCATGATGATTGGCCTACTCTTTATGAAATTAGGTATGTTTATTTGGCAGTAGGAAAAAAATTGATGAGAGATACTGATTTCTTTTTATCCGTAGATGAGAAATTGGGAGATGCTAATTTATCTAATCAAGAAATTATAGAATTATGATAATGCTATGAAATGTCATTATTTTTTTATACAATTTTCACATACAATTAAGTAATTACTTGAAAAAGGTAGTATTCCAATTAAGTTATTAAATTTGAAAATAAAAGAAGTAAGTTCCATTCTCCTAAGCAATCTTACTTCAACCATCTAAGAGCTTAATAGAAACTAACTTTCAATTAAGATTTGATGATGAAATTATACAATATTTATTCCTTGAAAGCTAATGTTTTTATTCAAAATATTTTTGACCCGAAAAAGGTCTTTTTGTTGTGGCTTAAAATATCTAGGTTTGAAAAAAATAGATAAAATATTTTCTTATAAATTTTACCTATTTTTATAAAATAAATTTATTTACTCTTTTTTATGGAAATAACATTATAATATGGAGTTATAATTTTCACATTGTATCTTAGATATTAAAAATTCTATTTAAAATTAGTTTTCCCGTTCCATTAATAATAAATCAATAGAGTTATTTGTATAATCTTTTATAATACTACAATTATCAGAAGTTTTCTTCAATAAAATTTGTTCATCATCGCCAACAAAAAAATTATCTGTTTCAGTTTTAGTGAGTATAATTTCTTGTTTTTCATTCATTTTATATTCTTCAACTGAATCCATTGAACCGTAAGCTCCTTGAGCATTTGTTTGATTAAATTTATAATTTAAAGTTAATATATTATCTTGTATTGTATATGTTCCGTAAAGATAAAATGATGCTGTTTGTTTTTGCTTGGCATAAAATGTTCCATCTTCTAACAAATCTAGCGTAATTTGACGAATATTGTATTCAGTTTCATGTCGATATGTGTATTCTCCTACGTAGCTTTTTTCTTCTTCTTTGAGTGTATCACTTACTATTTCATTATTGGAATCAACACTCATTTCTTTATTATTAAAATTAATAAAGCCACTTGCAAATAGGATACATAATACTCCTAGTATGATTATAATTACTCCCATTAAGAAAATAATTATATGATTATTTTTCTTATTCATTCTTCACTCCTCCTATTTTAAGGATAGCAAATTCATTTTATTATTTCAATTGAAAAAAACAACTTTACAAAAGATAATCTTTCTTCTGTAAAGTTATTTTTATTTAAGAAAAGATAAAATTTAAGTATTTTACGTCTCAAAATAACTATCGCCAATAAATTCTCTTAAGATAGATAGTTTAGGAACATCATTACTTGGTGCTGGGAGAACTAATTTTAAAATTTCTAGTAAACGAATAGCGGTATGATACTCAGGATCCTCTGGAGGTACTGAATACAATAATGGTTCTACATAGGTTTTTAAAACGCTTAATTCATATACTAAAAAGGTATTGAAAATGACGTTTGCTTCATCTTGATAAGGGAAAACGTATTTTTCTTCTCCCTTTCTAACATCCTGCCAAGAAGATAGCGTTTTTGATGGACTATGTCCTCTTGTACGATAATCTCTTACCATTCGTCGAAGTAATCTGATATCAGTTAGACTAATTCGATTATCATTATCAATATTTAAATAGATTAAAGGACTAATATAAATCTTAAATTTATTTTTCTTCGGAATTTCTTTTGTGATTTCTTCATTTAGTGCATGTAGGCCTTCAACAATTAAAATATCATTATCAGATAGTTTTAAAGGTCGATTGAATTCTTTTTTTCCTGTAATAAAATTATAAGTTGGTGTTACAACGGATACTCCTTTTAAAAGTTTTTCCATTTGGTTGTTAAACAATTTGGTGTCGATTGCTTTTATTCCTTCATAATCTGGTTTACCATCTTCATCTAATGGCGTTTTTTCTCTTTCTTGAAAGTAATCATCCAATGATAGATGATGGGGGCTTAAGCCTAGTGTTTTTAAATACAATGCTAGTTTTTTAGCGGTTGTTGTTTTTCCGGAGGAAGAGGGGCCAGATAAGAGAACAACCTTGATATTTTCTTTATTTAAAGAAATTTCTTCAGCGATGGACAAAAGTTTATAATCTTGTAAGATTTCGGCTAGGTTAATGATTTCTCCTGCGCCTTTTTCAATAATTTTCTCATTTAATTCCCCAATATTATTGATATGAAGTAAATTTCCCCACTTTGCATATTCTTCTAGACTGTTTACATATTTTTCATGATAAGTAAACTTTGTTATTTTTCCATTTGTATGTGTGAAAGGAAAACGAAGAACAATTCCTTTATCTTCTAATAAAGTTAATTCAAACTTCTTTAAAATACTAGCATCGTTTGGTAAATCGCCAATAATATAGTTATAGATTCCATCAAATTTATATAATTTTACAAAATTAGAAATGGTATAGGATAAAGTTTTTACTTTGTCTTCTCTTTTCAATTTTTTAAAATATTCAATTGCTTCAATTCTAGAGGTTTCTAATTGTTCAAAAGGAAGGGCTGCTTCAACCTTAGATTTCATTAATTCTTTAATTTTTTCAACATCTTCAGTGGTTACTTTTTTGTCAATTTCACAATAAATTCCCTTATCGATTGGGTGTCTAATTTTAATTTTGGTATCTTTTCCTAAGACTCTTAATGTGCAAGTTTCAAATAAGAAAATAAGTCCTCTTTCATAAATTTTATTTCCTTGAGGAGTTGTAATATCATATAATTCTAATACACCACTTTTCATAATGGCATCATCATATCCAATTAATTGATTTTTAAATTTGGCGCTGATAATGTCAAAAGGATAATCTTTTTTGATATCTTCAATAATTTCTTTTAATTTAATCCCCTTTTTATATTCTCTTTTTTCTCCATTTTCAAATGTTATAATTATATTGTCCATGTTTGTATCACCATTTTCCTTTTTATTCTTTTACTATTAGTCTATTTCTATTATACAATACTTATGTGGAATTTGTCAAAAAAAAATCTGAATAAAATCTTAGTTAACAGATTAAACTATTTATAGGTGATGATATGAATTTAGTTCCAACAGTTATTGAAAAATCTAATTATGGTGAGAGAGCTTATGATATTTATTCTAGGCTTCTTAAGGATAGGATTATTATTTTAAGTGGTGAGATTGATGATGTGATGTCAAATAGTATTGTTGCTCAACTTTTATACTTAGATGGAATTAATCATGATGATATTAGTATTTATATTAATTCTCCTGGTGGTTCTATTACAGCAGGAATGGCAATTTATGATACGATGAATTTTATTACTAGCAATGTTAGTACAATTTGCATTGGTATGGCTGCTTCGATGGCTGCATTTCTTTTATCTAGTGGTGAAAAGGGAAAGAGATATTGTTTAGAAAATGCTGAGGTGATGATTCATCAACCGTTAGGTGGAGCCCAAGGGCAAGCAACGGAAATTAAGATTGCAGCGGAAAGAATACTGAAATTAAAAAAGAAATTAAATAAAATTCTTTCTGAAAATACTGGTAAAAGTTTACGTAAAGTAGAAAAAGATACTGAAAGAGATTACTTTATGGAAAGTAATGAAGCACTAAAATATGGTATTATTGATAAAATATTAAAGAAAAGGTGATTTGAAATGCATCCCTTAAAGTAGACATTAATAAAAAAGAGGGACTACAAAAATATGATAAAATACATTTCCGAAAGGAGGTGTATTTTTATTATGGCAACAAAAGGACAAAAGTTTAAAACATTTACAAATGAAGAAAGAACTGAAATTGTAAGCAAATACATGTCAGGCAAATATTCATATGCAATTTTAGCAAAAGAATATAACATAAGTTGGAAAACTGTAGAAAGCATGGTTAGAAAATTCAAAAAAACTGGACTAACAATTAAAGACAAAAAAGGTAGAAATAATCAATCACATTTAACTAAAGAAGATTGGAAAGAAAGATATGAAATATTAAAAAAATACCAGGCCTTCCTCAAGGCACAACGAGAGAAAAAGTAACATTTATAAATTTGTATAGAAATAATTATAAACTTACTAACATGTGTGCCGCACTTAATATAAGTCCTAAAACTTATTATAAGTATAGAAACAAGGAAGATCCTGATTATTATGATTATTTGATAATTAAAGAAATATTTGATGATTCTAAAGGTACATATGGATATCGTAGGATTGTTGAAGGCCTACTCCAAAAATATGGTGTAGTTATGAATGGAAAGAAGGTATTGAGAATAATGAAAAAATATAATCTAATGGCTGAATATATAAGAAAAGCTAAAATTAAACATAAGAACGAAAGAATCGAAGCTAATGTTAAACCTAATTTATTAAATAGAAATTTCACTACCGATGCATTAAATAAAGTATGGGATACAGATGTAACGTATTTAATATTTAAAGGTTCTAGAGCTTATTTATCTACAATAATTGATTTATATGATAGACATGTAGTTTCATATGTAATATCAAAAAGAAATGATTTAAAGCTAGTTATGGATACTTTAAATAAAGCTATATCAAAAGAAAAAGATGTACATGGTTTAATCATTCACAGTGATCAAGGATTCCAATATACATCTTATGAGTACAAAGCTATATGTGAATCGAATGGAATACAAATTTCCATGTCACGAAAAGGAACGCCAATTGATGATTCTCCAATAGAAAGTTGGCATTCACTCCTTAAGAAAGAAACTCTGTACAACAATAATATTACATCTTTACAAGAATATATTCAACTTGTAGAAGAATGGATATTATTTTACAATACAACTAGACTAAAGTCAAAAATTAAGAAAAAGAGAAAAAATTATACAAAAAGAGAAAAATAATTTTCTCTTTTTAATAACCCTCTTTTTTATTAATGTCTACTATTTGGGGTTCACATCATTTTAGAGTTCTTTTTTCATTGAAAAATACTTAAATTTCTTTAACACATAATTTTAGTTTTTAACCACTAAACTTTTTCTCACAAAAAATCAACTTCTTCTAAATATCTTGCCATTTCATGGTAAATTACCAAAGTTTTTTCAAAATGTTGATAATTTTTTTCATCACTATTCATCGATTTTGGTAACTTATCTCCATCAAAAATTACAATTCTATCAAATGTTGTCCCTTCTCCTAAAGCTTGTTTTGCAATAGTAGCCTTTTCTTCATTCACAAACTGTTTTATTTCTCCATTAGGAGCAGCAAAAGTTAAACATTCTTTTAAGATAATTGATCTATCACTTTTATCCTCCATCAACTTCAATACTTCTTCGCTAGTCAAATATGTATTAACGTATCTTAAAAATGGGCCAGGAAACCCATTCAAAGCACCAATATAATAACCAACATCAGATTTAATAACTGGTTGATTTAATTTAGATGCAGCATAAAGTGCCGAATATTTAGACACATCTTCTACATCATAGGACTGAATTTCTGGAGTATCCATTTTTTCATGATACAAATCCACATTATAATTTTTAAAAATATCACTAGCAACCTTCCATTTTCCTAAATTACCAGTAACCATCGTAACACTTTTCATCATCACCTCAAAAAAAACTATAAACTATTAAAACAAATAATTAATATCTTAAATCTACATTATTTAGTTTATTATTTTCCTAACTTTATTAGAAAATATTTCATTCAAAAGTTTAATCTTTATCAGTATTTTTTATAAATTAACTAAATAATCAACAACATTCACTAAATGAATCCCGTGAGATCCCTTAACTAAAATAATATCCTCTTTTTGAACTAAATTTTTTAATAAAGAATAACATTCTTCTTCAGAAAAAAAATGATAAACATCTTCTTTACCCATCCCAAGTTCTATTACTCTTTTATCAATTTCACTGGATAACTCTCCAACGGTAATTAATTTATCAATCTTATTATGAATAACCGCATCCCCTAAATCATAATGAAATTTTAAAGAATATTCTCCAAGCTCTAGCATATCCCCTAAAATAGCAATTCTTCTCTTATCTGTAACTTTTCCTAATAAATTTAAAGAAGAAACCATGGAGTCATAATTTGCATTATAAGTATCATCAATAATCGTAATTCCACTTTTACTTATCTTTTTTTCTAATCGATGACTAGATAAATGAAAATTAGAAATCCCCCTCTTAATCAATTCATCCGAAATCTCAAAGATTTTTCCTACAACATAAGCCATCAAAGCATTATAAACATAAGCCTTACCACCTACATTAACAAAAACAGAAGAACACTTATTTATGATATCAAAACAACTACTAAAAGCATCACTCTTAATAATCTTTGCTCGATTGTCACTATCCTCATCAATAGAGATAACCATTACATCATACTTATCCCTTAACTTAGGAACAACCGAAGATAACATATCATTATCCCCATTTAATACAACCTGATTTCCCTTTAAACCGTCCAATATCTCTAACTTAGCCTTTAAAATATTTTCTCTGCTTCCTAAATTACCAATATGAGCCGTCCCTACATTTGTAATAACTGCAACATCAGGCATAGCAATAGAACTAAGTAAATGAATTTCTCCTAAATGGTTCATTCCCATTTCAACAACAAGAATTTCATCATCTTCCTTTAAACTCAAAATCGTAAGAGGAACCCCAATATGATTATTATAATTACCACTTGTTTTATGAACGAGATATTTTGTTTCTAAAACACTAGCAATTAAATCCTTACAACTAGTCTTCCCAACACTACCAGTAATCGCAACAACTTTCCCCTTGAATCTCCTTCTTACCTCACGAGCTAACTCCTGAATACATTTTAAAGTATCCTCTACTACAACAATAGTAGCATCTCCATAAGTATTTTTATCATACTCTTTATCTAATATACATACACTAGCCCCATTTTCGATGGCATTTAAATAATAATCACTACCATCAGCCTTCTCTCCCTTTAATCCAACATAAACGTCCCCTTTTTCTACTTTTCTACTATCAATACAAAAATTCTCTAATCTTTGGTGAATATCACCACAAATAAGTTTTCCTCCACATAACTCAATAATATCAGATACACAAATCACATTTATCACCTACAATATAATTCCTAATTCCTTCTTTTTCTCTTCACTCATTTCACTAATAATTTCTTTAATAATCACTCTTTCATCAAAAGGATACCTTACTCCATTAATTTCTTGATAATCCTCATGACCTTTTCCTAAAATCAAAATCACATCTCCATCATGTGCATTTTCAATACTATACCGAATAGCCTCTTTTCTATTATCAATTATGATATACTTTCCATCCGTCTTCTTCATCCCAACCAAAATATCCTCAATAATTTTACTATTATCTTCATATCTTGGATTATCTGCAGTTAAAATACTAAAATCAGAATACTTACCACTAATTTCACCACAATCAAATCTTCTCTGACGACTACGATTTCCTCCACAACCAAATACCGTAACAATCCTACTAGGCCTACTCTCTCGAACCGTCTTTAACACATTCTCCATTGCGATTCCTTGATAAGCATAATCAATTAGCACACTAAACTTCGAAGAAACAGGAACACTCTCCATTCTTCCCTTAACTTTAACCACTTCTAAAGCATTCTTCATCTCTGGAATAGATACCCCAAGTAAATCGCAAACACTAATAGCAGCTAAAGCATTATAAGCAGTAAATGTACCCAAAATACTAACCATAAAAGTATCTTGAATCTTACCATCAATCTTCATTTCAATTCCAGTAAATCCATTTTTAATTACATTCGCACACTCTACCAAACGATAATTAGCCCTACTATCTTTTCCATAATAATATTTATCACAAGTAGTTCCTTCCATCATATCAGTAGCATACTCGCTATCCAAATTAAAAATACCTACCTTACATTGCTTAAATAATAAACTCTTACAATACTTATAATCTTCAAAGCTCTCATGCTCATCTGTACCAACATGATCCAAACTAAGATTCGTAAATATTGCATAATCAAAAATCACATTTACCCATCTTTTTAACTTCAAAGATTGACTAGATACTTCCATTACCAAATAATGAACTCCATGGTCTAACATCTCTCTCATATATTTAAATACATCATAAGATTCAGGAGAAGTATTCATCGTATGATAAAACTTATCCAAATAAAATACTCCCATCGTACCAATCAAACCACATTCTTTCCCAGAAGCATTCAAAATATGTTGAATCATCGTACTAGAAGTGGTCTTACCCTTAGTACCCGTAATGGCAATCGTTGTCATCTCCTTATCTGGATAACCAAACAAAGTACGAGACAAAATAGATAAATCAACCCTTGTATCCTTTAACTTGATAACCGTAACATCTTCCCCCACACTAACATCCGAAGATACCGCAATAACCCGACAACCATTCTCTATTGCCTGATCAATATAATCATGCCCATCAACCCGAAAGCCCACTAAAGCCATAAACATAACCCCATCCTGTGCTTTTCTAGAATCATAAGCAATATCACTTATTTCCGCTTCTAAATTCCCCTGTACCAATTCATAATCTACATCTTTAAGCAATTCTCTTAATTTCATTTTTATCTCTCCATTCTAATTTACAAACAATACTTCAATCTACTTAACCTCAATTAAAAAATAATTTTAAAAATTATCACTTAACAAAAAATCAAGTAAATTTAAATGAATAATTCCATCCCTAGATAAATCTTCTTTATCCAAAGAAATAACATACTTATCGTTATCATCATCAATATATCTATATGCCCCAAATTCTCTTTCTTGAGTCTTATCATTTCCTTTCATTTGATAAGTCACTTGAATATACTTAACAACACCATCCTTCTTAGCTAAAAAATCAACTTCTCCATTTTTAGTCTTACCAATATACACTTCAAAATCACGATTAATCAATTCATTATAAACAATATTTTCTAAAACAATATAATTCTCAAACTCACGTTTACTATTCTTAATTTGAGCAATCCCCAAATCAGTTGCATAATACTTATTTAAAGTTTTCAAAACTCCCTTACCAGAAATATCATAACGATAAACTTTCCGAATAATCAAAGCTTTACACAAAGCATCAATATAATTATAAAGCGTCTCATTAGAAATCTTTTTATTCTCCCGATTTAAATACTTTATAATATTATCCGCAGAAAATTCTCTACCAGATGTTTCAATCAAATACTGAAGTATCATATCAAAAAGAAAAGTATCTTTCAAATTCAATCGATTAACAACATCTCTTAAAATAATAGAATCATATACACTATATAAATAATTCTTAATATCAGTAACTTGATTAAAAAAACATCGATTAGGAAGTCCTCCCCATTTTGCATAATCCCAAAAAGTATCCATGTCATAGCCATCTTTTCCTGTTAAATGAACATACTCCTGATAAGATAAAGGATTAATATTAAATAAAACATACCTACCAGATAATACAGAAGATAATTCTTTCGATAGCATCTTACTATTAGAACCAGTCAAAAAAATACTAATATTTGAAATAGAAGCTCTAAGAGAATTGACTACCTTCTCAAAATTATCCACATTTTGTACTTCATCCAAAAACAAATAATACATTTGATTATCTTTTATTTTTTCTTTCACATATCCATTAAGTTTTTTATAATCTAATAAATCTTCAAATTCAATATACTCAAAATTAATAAAAATCAAATGATCATCATTTATACCATCCTTATCCTTTAATTCCTGCATGATTTGATTTAAAATAACAGATTTACCACATCGCCTAATTCCAACTAATATTTTAATTAAATCAGAATGATAAAACCCTCTTATTTTTGATAAATAATTTTCTCTAATCAGCATCCCTTTCACCTCAACCATATTATATAACCATTCTTAAACTTTGTAAAGTTATTACGATTAATCGTAATAACTTTTATCAAATGATAAATAAGTACTTTCTTAAAAAAAGAAAAATCCTAAGACTTTTCCTTTTCCATCCAATCTTTTCCATCTACAATACGAGAAACCAACATTGAAGAACTTGTATCCCCAACAACATTTAAAACTGTCGCTGGCGCATCAATAATCGTAGCAATAATCGTTAAAATCGGCAAACAAGACATTGAATAGCCAAGTAAACTAATAATCAAACTCTCAGATATTGTCCCTCCTCCAATCGGAACCGCAGTTACCAATAAAGTAGCAAGTAGCGCAATTCCAATTACTTTAAAAATCATATCCACGCTACTAATTCCTCCTTCAAACAAGTAAACCAAAAACATAATCTTAAAAACACTACCAATAATAGAACCATCTTTATGAAAACTAGTTCCCATCGGAATAACCGCCTCAGCAACATCATCAGAAACGCCAATTTTTTTAGCAACCGTAATATTAACAGGAATACAAGCTGCTGAAGAACAAGTCGCAAGAGAAGTCAACGTAGTCGGCAAAATATTTTGCCAAAAAGCTTTTACCCCCTTCTTACCAGCTGCTAAATAAGCATATAAAGTATAGATAACAAAATAAAATAAAATCGCTACTAAAAAGTAAACAACAAATGTCTTAAAATAAGAAGCTGCAATTTCAGAACCAAGTGTCCCAACCATCACCGCAAAATAACAACCAAGACCAATTGGTGCATAAAGCATAATCAAATCAACCAATTTTAAAATCACTTCATTAAATGAACAAAGTACTTCTAAAGCTTTTTCCCCCTTTTTTCCACTCTTTCTAATTGCAAGCCCAAAAAGAATAGAAAAGCAAACAAGAGCAATAATATTCTCTTTTGATAACAATTTAGTAAAATCATCAACACTAATAAGTTCCGCAGTCTTATCTAAAACATTCAAATCAATATCTTCCTTCTTATCATCAAGAATTAATGTATTTTTTATTTCAAGTTTTGAAGAATGATTAACTAAATTAACTAAGGAAGTACTAACAATACCAAAAATAGCAGCAACCAAAGAAGTAAAAACAAAAACAATGATAATCGTTCGCATAATTTTTCCTAATCTTTTCTTTTCTCTCATCTTAGCAACCGAAGTCGAAAGGGTAAGAAAAATAAGCGGAACAATCACCACAAACAACAAATTTAAAAATACATCCCCAAAAGGAGATAATACTTTTGTCCTATCTCCAAAAATTCCTCCTATAATTCCTCCCATAATAATAGCTAAAATTAAAATAATTGTAGATTTATAATTTTTAAAAACTTTTTTCACAATAAAATCCTCCTCACTACTACATTATACGCCCTTTTAAATCTGTCTACCACTTAACAAATTCCACAAGATAATCAAATATTCCACAAATAATCCACAAAATAGTGTATAATAGAAAAAAGGAGAAAAAATAATGAAAAAATATTTAAAAATGAATCATAATAACAATCAACTTTCCCTAGGAAATACTTGCCTTATCATCAAAGACTTAAGCAAAAACAAAACTCTAGCCAACCAAACCGATATCTTTTGTGCCATCTTTAATATAGAGTCAGCCAATGATTCCACAGTAAATAACTACTGTGTGGGATGTCGTTCTATTGGACAAGAATATAAAAAAATTTATCAAGAAATCAAACAAAACAAAAAAAGTTTTAACCCAATTTTAAAAAATATTTTCCACATTCTAGAAGGAAATTATGAAGATATTTCAACAAACACATTAAATAATGAAAATTCAATAAAATTATTAGCAAAAAAACTCTATAACCTAGCAAAAAACGATAGAAGTATTCTTCCAACATTCATAAGTCAACTTAGAATATCTATTGAAAAAGAAGATTATATTAATAGCATCAAACAAATCATAACCTATATTGTTTTAGAAAAAAAGCAACCCATCTACATTGAAAATATTGTAAATGATACCATCGAAAACATTTTAAGTAATACCAATATTTCTCTAAACGACTTAGAAAAATTTCTAACAATACAATTCAATGATGGATTAAACTACAACTACTCCTTAAAAAAATTAGCCAGAGAAAATAATCCATATGCCTTATTCGAACTCGGATTAATGGAATATAGAGGTGAATTTTCTGGAACACCAAACTATGAAAAATGCTATTCCTATCTAAAAATCGCCGCTGACGCCAACCATCCAAGAGCCGCTTATTTAATCGCAAAAATGCTCCTTGCAGAAAACATTGGTACAAAATCAAATCAAGATATTGAACTTGCTTTCAAATACCTAAAAAAAGCAGAAAATCTTGGGAATATCGCCGCTTTAAATCAACTAGGCCTTTATTATAAAAACATAAAAAATGACAAAGAAACCGCGATAAAATATTTCCAAATGGCTGCAAGTAAAAATTACCCTTATGCCTTCAATAATTTAGGAATGATTTTTGAAAAAGAAAAAAACGATAATAAAGCCTTCAAATATTACTTAAAAAGTGCCGAATTAGAAGAAAGTTGGGCTTGCAATAAAGTCGGAGAACTCTATCGTTTAGGTACCCATTGCCAAAAAGATTTAAAAAAGGCATTCACCTACTATAAAACAGCCCTTAACGTTCCTAAAGACCTTCAAAATAACTATGCTAAATATAACCTTGCCAAATATTTTTATCTGAACGGTTGCTATGAAATAGAAGTAGAAAAAAATATTTCCCTTGCCTTAAATTTATTAGAAGATGCATCAAATCATAACTTACTAGAATCCTCAATAGAACTCTTAAATTATTACACCAAACTTTATTTTCAAAAAAAAGAAAAGAACACTTTAGAGAAAATAAACCAACTACTCCTAAAAATAGAAAATCACCCTCTTTACAATAAAAAGCAAAAAGAACAAATAGAAATCACTATAAATACATTAAAAAAAGAAGAAAAAATCAACAGAAATCTATTTAAAGATTAAACTATTCTATTTTATTCTTCTTTTTTTCATCTAAAGTCTTCCATTAATTAAATGAATATTATCCAACAACACTCCTGTCCCTTCAGCAACACAAGTAAGTGGACTTTCCGCAATAAATACTGGTACTTTTAATTCTTGGGATAATAATTGACTAAAACCATCAACCATACTTCCACCACCAGTTAAAACAATTCCCTTATCAATAATATCTGCCGATAATTCTGGAGGCGTTTGCTCCAAAATACCTTTTGCTGCATGAACAATCGTATAAATACTCTCTCTTAACGCTTCTTCTACCTCATCACTAGTAATCGTAATAGAATGAGGTAACCCAGTAACTAAATCTCTACCACGAACTTCCATCTTTTCATTTCTAGACCCAGGAAAAACAGTACCAATCGTTATCTTAATATCCTCAGCCGTCCTATCACCAACAAGCAATTTATATTTATCCTTAATATATTTTACAATATCGCTATCAAAAGCATTCCCAGCAATTCGAATTGATGCACTATTAACAATTCCTCCAAGAGATAAAACCGCAATATCCGTAGTACCACCACCAATATCAATAACCATATTACCACTAGGTTTTGAAATATCCATCCCTGCACCAATTGCAGCAACCTTAGGTTCTTCCTCTAAAAATACTCTCTTAGCCCCAGTCCTCTCAGCAGCCTCCACAATTGCATTCTTTTCTACTTGAGTGATATTAGACGGACAACAAATCAATATTCTAGGACGTGAAAAAAAACTTTTACCATTAACTTTTTTAATAAAATAATTAAGCATTACCTCAGTCGTTTCAAAATCAGCAATTACCCCATCTTTCATTGGACGAATTGCCGTAACTTGACCAGGCGTTCTACCAAGCATCTCACGAGCTTCCGTTCCAACCGCTAAAGGTTTCTTTGTATCCAAATCAATCGCAACAACACTAGGCTCATTTAACACAATACCTTGTCCTTTTATATAAATAAGTACATTCGCTGTCCCCAAGTCTATTCCAATGTCTTTATTAAACATATTATCACCATCCTAAACAATATTTTAACACATATTAACCCTTTTGAATACTATTAATTTGCATTTTTTTCCAAATATTTACGCCGGGTTGATTCTCCCCCACGAATATGACGAATATCCATATGATACTGTAAAATACTTGACACTTTATGATACAAATCCATATCCACCTCTAAAAGTCTTTCTCGTAAATCTTTATGAATAGTACTCTTACTAATTCCAAATACATCAGCCATCTCTCTTACCGTATTTCCCGTCTCAATAATATACTTCCCTTCCTCTATAACTCTAGACATAATTTTTTTATTCATATAATCCTCCCATAATATTATTTATGAAAAAAAGTGGCAAAAATTACCACTATTTCAATTCACCAAGTAACTTATCATAATAATTTTCAGGATTTACAACACTACCTTGATAATATAATTCAAAATGTAAATGATTCCCCAAATCACTACTAACATTAGAAGTTCCACTCTTACCTAAAACACTTCCTTGCACAACCGAATCATTTACCTTAACATCAACACTACCCATACTTTGATAAACACTAATAAGATCATTAGAATGTTTAATTTTAATTGTCTTTCCCATTACCTCATCATCATTAACCTCAGTAACGGTACCATCTAAAATACTAACCACTTCAAATTCAGAATCCATCCCATAATCAACACCAGAATTCTGCATATAAGTATTTCCATAATAAACAATAGAACCTTCCTGAGTACTACTATCAGCTTGATAATCATAAAAATTCTTAACAATCTTCACTGCCCCATTTGTATAAGGACGACTAATTCTAGGCTCATCATTTATTGTAGGCACATTCTCACTATAACTCTCCCCCGACACATCAGAAATATCTTCCTCTACCTCTACCGAATCATTTTGAAAGACATGGTTATTGACAATTTTTTCAATACAATAAACACTACCCACTAGCATCATGATAGATACTCCATACATAATAGGCACTGCAAATTTTTTTAATTTTCTCCTTTTCATTTTTATCACCTCTACTCTAAGTATGAACAAATAAAAAAAAGATATACTAAAAAATTTTATAAAAAAAAGAAAAATACTTCGAAGTACTTTTCCAAAAAATCAAAAAAATTTACAAATTTTATTTTTTTACTAAAGTAGTCCCTGTATAATAATGCATAAGAATCTCCTGGTAAGAATATCCTTTCTTAGCCATTCCCAAAGCACCATACTGACTCATCCCAACACCATGCCCATAACCTTTCGTCTGAATGACAACATTACTACCAACTAGCTCTATCTCAAAATCACTAGAACGAAGTCCCAACTTATAATAGACATCTTTCCCACTAAATTCCTTGCCATTAATTTTTAAAGACTTCACGCGATGACTATTTGTCCTAGTAACATCAGTAATTTTCAAACTAGATTGATAGCTAAGCCCTAATCTCTCATAAAACTCTTGCAAACTAATATTCTTACTATCCTGAAAAACACTGGATACCTCCTTATCATAAGAAGAATCAACACTCTTTAAATAAGGAAGACTCGTAGAAAAAAATTCACCAGAATCTTCAGTATAGCCATTACTCGTAGAAAAAAACATTGCATCAATTAATTCTCCATCATATTCCAAACACTCCATCGAAGTTTCATTCACTGCTTGCCTTACCTTATTAATATAAGAAACATAATTGTCTTTCCATTTTTCCTTTAACTGATTATCATCCAAATAAACTTGATTACTAACTGTATCAACAACATCATACTCACCATTCCCACCAAGACGCTTCATTACATAAGTACGACTGGCAACACTCTGTGCTTTTAATGCCTCAAGTTCAAAACTAACTGGCATTTCACCCGCAACAACACCAACAACATATTCTTCTAAAGGAATGCTCTCAACATTTCCACTACTCCTCTTTACCCGAACTATAATATTGGATAAGTATTTTAACTCTATTTCCTTTAACTTTTTTTCTGGAACTTTAAAAAATTCTACCACAAAAAAAGGAATACTTATAATTACTGCAGTGACAATGATTAACTTTTTCATAAATCCCTCGCTTTAACGAAATACTCCCAAAAAATCATTTATAAATTGAACGATATTAAAAGATAATACCATAACAAGAAACATATACATAACTCTAGCCTGATAATAATTACTCTGTCCCTTTTTAAATATCCCATTAATATTTACACTATCCATCGCATAAACAACTAAAGGAATTACAAACAAATATAAAATTAACTTAACCATGTTTTTCTCTATCTTCTATCATTTTATTTCTTCGAACATATTTATCTACATTAGAAAAAGGGGTCAAAAGAAATTTATCTACCATACTCTTTGCTTGTTCTTCATCCATATCTGCCCCAATTGCAATTGCATTGGCATTATTGTGACTCCGACATAAAACAGCCTCACTAATATTACTAATCTTCGCACAGTAAATTCCCTTTACTTTATTTAAAGCAATACTCATACCAATTCCCGTACCACAAATTGCAATACCAACATCAACTTTTTTTGTCTTTATTGCATTTCCTAACTTAAAGGCATACTCAGGAAAATCAACTGATTCCATAGAGTCAGTTCCATAATTAACAACTCCATACCCATTATGCTCTAAATATTCAAGCAAAACCCCTTTTAAATATACCCCTCTATGATCACTAACTATTCCAACTTTCATTAAATACCCCATCCTTTCTGATTATCTAAATTATAGCATAACTTTTCCTAATCAACAATAAAGTTAACTGATAAAATAAAACTCAGTCTAATTGCAATTTTATTTAATGCTAATTTAAACTTTTTAAAGAATAGTTTTATTTTAATATTCTTTATGAATTTATAAAAAATAAAATATGACAAAAAATCACTCCTAACAACTTAGAAGTGATTTTTCAGGAAAATCGAATTTGAAAAGCCAATTAAACATTAATTTTATATAAATATACCGTAACTTTACTTTTTGCCATGCCTTTTTATTAAAAAAATTGTAATAATTGCCCCAATTATACTTATAGATATAATTCCAATAATTATATATGCACCATATTTAGATTGTTTTATTCCCCCCTCTAGAACTTTTTTCTTCATATCTGTATTTAATTCTAAATATTGTGCATCACTTGACACTATATCTGATTTTATTTCCTTATTTGATAATATATATTTAGAATTATGATTTATATAAAATTCATAATAACCATTATTTTCTTGAATTTCAGTAGAAACTTTTAATAACGAATCATCTTTCTCATCATAATAATACACAAAAATACTATTATTGTTTATTATTTTTGTAATCTCTTGTTTTTTAATTCTTATTAATACTTTCCCCGGCAATTGACCGTTATCAGCAAATGAAAGTAACGCAATATCAGATGATAAATTTTTTAATGTATTATTATTAATGTTATCATTTAATTTAGAAATAAATAAACTTGCATCAATTGATTTTGCCGTTTTAATATTTTTACCATTAAATACCCACTCAGAGTCATTATATTCAATTATTAACTTTCTATCTGTACCCATTATTTTTTCAAAAATTGATTTATCAATAATTGGATTATTAGTTGCTGTTAATGTTAATATAGCATCATCATTTAGCCCATCTATTTCTTTATTAATGTTATTGTCATATTTATCATTATCAATAAATATACTATTCTTATCTTGCAATCGTTCTTTAACCGTTAATATAACTTCCGCATCCAATAAATTAACTGACAAACTAGAATTATCTTTTTGATAATAACTTGTATTTCCATTATTATCTTTTATAATAACAGTTGTTAATTCATAGCTACCTTCTTCTATATTTGATGGAACTACAAAATATGGTGATGATGATAAATCTTTTACATAAACATTCATACTATCTCCACTATTTTTGTTTCCAAAAATTAATAATACACTTTCTAGATTAATTCCATTATCATTTGTTCTTATATTTACTTTTACTTTATCACCCATGAATGCTTCTTTAGTATTAATTTTAATATCTTTTAAATTATTACTATTAGTTATACTTCCAACCACATTTAAATTAGGTCCAAATCCAGCAGTACATATTTTATAAAATGCATCTTCAGCGCTTTCGCCTATATCATAATGTGATTTATAATATACATACCCTCCATTTGTATCACCAATAGTTACCATCGTTATTTCATATTCTCCAGATATTGCACCAAAAATACTATCACTTAAATCAATATAAGGATTAGTTTCTAAATCTTTTACATTTTTATATAATACAGTTCCCGTTGTAATTTCTTTAAACCATAGCGATACAAATTGTACCCCTCCACTATATGATAAATCTAAATAGACTTTATCCTCTATACCCACATTATTATTTTTTATGGATACTTTATGTAATTGTGGTTCTTCATATTTTTTATTATCTATATTTCCTATCGTAATATACTTATTTTCTCCAGGATTCATTCCCATTGCATTAGAATTAGCATATGTTGAGTATTGAACTGCTTCAGTCACATCACTTCCATTTTTCTTTTTTGGAAATAAGTAAATATCTCTTAATTCATATTTTTCATTTAATTTAACCGTCATTTTATTTTTATTATTTTCTGGATTAACTTCGTCATAGGCATCCGGAACAATAAAATACGCTGAACTATTGATATTAGTACTTTCTATATTTCTTAAATACACTAAAAATGAACTATCTGACGTGGTCGATTTAAAACTAATTGAAATATATTCCCACATACTATGATCTGCATATAATGTAACATTAACCTTATCCCCTGGTAATACAGTTGGATTATTTTCAATTTGTAAATTAGTAAATCCGTTCCAATCACCTTTTAATGCAAACGTCTCATTTAATGACTTTACCGAAATAAATGACAATGCAATTAAACATACAAATGAAATTAATACAGTCGATTTAATTTTCATAAACACCTCTCCATTTTCATCTTTAAAACTCACCCTTTAAAACTCACCTGATAAATTCTTTATTATTAAATCACCTTCCTCTATTTAACACAATAATATCATATTAAAAGTTAAAAGTATATAATTCTAAAAAAAATTAAACTTAACTGATACTTAAAATCATCTCAAGTAAAATTTTTTCTATATTTTTAACTTTCTTCAAAAGAGATCTTACTACATAATCGATAATAGAAAAAGTAATAAATAATAATTAATTGTTATAAAAAAAGAAACCATTATTTAGTTTCTTTATCAAATCCATACTTCTTATTAAACTTCTCTACTTGACCTTTCTTACTAGTTAAATTTTGTTTACCAGTATAAAAAGGATGACACATAGAACATACTTCAACATGAATCTTATCTTTTGTAGACATTGTCTTAAAAGTATTTCCACAAGCACAAGTAACAGTTGCTTCTACATAATTTGGATGAATATTCTTTTTCATAGTCTCTCTCCCTTCGCCATGACCAACGTCATAGATAATATAAATTACGTTCCTTATTATATCAATAATTAACTATCTTTTCAACTATTTTTCTAAAATTTAGTCAACAATTTCAATATGAGCGCCAACACCTTTTAATTTCCCAACAATATCTTCATATCCCCTCAAAATATGACCAACATTACAAATTTCTGTCACCCCTTCAGCAATAAGACCACAAATCACCATTGAAGCACCACCTCTTAAATCAGTAGCTAAAACATTTTTTCCCACTAGCCTGCTCTTCCCATAAACCGTTGCAAACTGAGCATCATTAACACGAATATTTGCTCCCATCTTAACCGTATCAGGAATATTCATAAAACGATTTTCATACATGGTCTCCTCAATATGGCTAGTTCCCTGACAACTGACCAAAAAAGGAACTAACACCTGCTGTAAATCAGTTGGAAAACCAGGATATCCCATCGTCTTAACATCAATCGCATGATAATCCGTAACCTCATCAACCTGAATATAATTCTTTCCAACCTTTAAATGAACACCAGCCTCTTCTAATTTAGAAGTCAAACTCTCAATATGTTCAGGAACAAGACCACTTACTTTAAGCCCATGTCCAAGTAAAGAAGCAATAATAACATAAGTACCCGCCTCAATCATATCAGGAACAACCGAATATTTTGTTCCATGAAGTGAATCAACACCAATAATTTCTATCTTACTAGTACCCTGCCCACTAATTCGAGCACCCATCTGATTAAGCATATTAGCAACATCCACAATATGAGGTTCCCGAGCCGCATTATCAATAACCGTCTTCCCCTTAGCCAAAACAGCCGCTAACATAATATTAATCGTAGCGCCAACACTAGGAACATCCAAGAAAATATCGTCCCCAATCAACTTATCTGCATAAATCGTAAAATTACCATCTTCTTCTAAAATAGTAGCACCCAACTTTTCAAAACCTTTCAAATGCAAATTAATAGGCCTCTCTCCAATAGAACATCCCCCTGGAAAACACATCTTAACTCTCTTATATTTTCCAAGTAAAGCACCCATAAAATAATAAGAAGCACGAAGTTTTGAAGATAAATCACAAGGAATAACCGCATTAACCATCTGACTACTATCAACCCTAAAACAATGATCATGATAATTTACATCACATCCCAAAGAGTTTAAAATATCCTCTAACGCAAAAATATCACTAATATTAGGAACATTATCTAAAATAACCTCATCTCCACACAAAATAGAAGCAGGAATCAAAGCAACCGCACTATTCTTAGCACCACCAACACGAATCTCGCCAGATAAAGAATACCCTCCTTCAATAACAATTTTAGACATATTCATCACTCCTATCCTATTATATATAAAGTTTATTACAAAGTTCCTATCCCCTCTAATAAAAGACTATAATATGTTACCAAACCCGAAAAAAAAAGTCAACTTTTCTTACCACAATTGTATCACTAGAAAAAGAAAAATTATCAACTTTTACAAAAATTTTACACTTAATGACTAAATTAAAATACTGAATCATTACTCTTTAACTTAATCTTTTTTCTAGATACCAATAAGTTCCAAAATATATCCCAAATATAATCAAAAAGAAAAGCTACAAAAAAACAAATAAAAATAACAAACAATAATTTCACAAAAACATGATTACAGTCCTCAAAAAATGTTTTCCATAAAATTTCTTTTACCAAAAAGTGCTCATGAAATAAATAAACTCCAAAAGTAGAATTACCACATAATAACAAAAACTTATTACAAGAAAATTTTTTTTGACAAAGAAAAAATAAAAAAACAAAAATAGAACATAAAACAATAAAAATACTATTTATATCCGAAAACAAAGTACAATAACTAGCCCGATTTTGACTAAAAGCAAATGAAAAAATAACAATCAATAAATAAGTAAGTATTCCACCAATTAAATAAAGCATTTTCCCATTACTAGACTTATAATAATTTCTAAAAAAAGCTCCCAAACAATAATAATAACCAAGCGAAAAAGTACCAACTAGTCTACCACCATTTTTAAAAATAACAGGAAAAATCATAAAAAAAACAAGACCTATTAGAAGAAAACAAAAATATGTTTTAAAAGAAAACTTACTTATCATTTTATTTAAAATAGGAATAATGAGATACAAAATAAAATAACTAGAAAAAAACCAATAAACTCCCCATAAATTAGGAAAGAATGTTAAAAATAATTCTCCTGGTTTTAAACTCTTACCCGTCACAACAGAAATAATACAAGATAAAATTATTGTATAAAATAAAACCTTTCCTTCAAGATATAAAAGTTTTTTTATTTTTATTTTTTGATGAATCATAAAATAACCTGTAATCATTGCAAATAAAGCAACTCCCAATTTACCACCAGAAAAAAGAAAAATATCCATAATAGAATACCTTTCCCCAAAGTTATTAAGGAACTTATAACAACCATAATGATGAAAAATTATCAAAACCATAGAAAAAACTCGCAAAATTTCAAATCTTCCATCTCTCTTATTACAATTACTCATAAATAATACTCCTATCTTATGATTAAAGTATACCATTTATAAATTTTTCTGTAAATATTTTAAAGAAATCAAAATAATCAAAAAATATAAAAAAGACCTAAAGTAATCATCATGCCCCCTCCAAAAATAGTAGCCAACTTTCCAAAACGTTTACTAAAAAAACCACCAAGTTTCAATCCTAAATAAGTAAATCCACCACTAAACAACATAAAAATACTAGAAACCATCAAGTAATTATCACTAATAGAAGATAATCCTATCCCAGTTGTCAAACTATCAATACTAACCGAAAGCCCAAACAATAAAAAAGGAACAAACCCGATAAGTATTTTAACATCTTCCTCCCGAAAGCTAGAAATAAACATCTCAAACCCAATAAGTCCAAAAATAATTCCCACAACAAAATTAGCATCCACAACAAAATAATGAAATATCATATTTCCAAAAAAAAGCCCAATAAGTGGCATAAAAAAATGAAAAAGCCCAACAATTATAGACAAAGTAATTTCCTCTTTTTTAGCCAAACCATACGTCCCATAAAGTAGTGCTAAAGAAAAAGCATCCATCGACAAACTAATTCCAATTAAAATACAAGTAAAAAGAACATTCATAGCATAATCACCTATTAAATCTTATTATGAATGTCCTCTTACTATTCTATTTAAAAAACTTCTCTATCATCTTCGCTACAAAAAATTGATATTCAACATCTCCCGTCTCATTCTCTGAAGCCTCTAATAAACATAAAGGAGGAAACAACACACACCACCAATTATCACCTTCTCCTTCCCCAATAGTTACCACCAAAGACTCATACGCTCCAGCCTCATAATGAACGCCACGATAATCCTTTTCAGGAAAGTAATTATCTCCAAAATGAATCACAAAATCTTTATCATATCCATTATCAGAAAATATTTTTTTAATTCCACTCTCCAATTCACTCAAATTATTTTTGATAACTCCCCTAGCTTCTTCTACATCCCCAACATTTAATAAAAGTGGTGATATCGAAGTCTCAATATATTTCTTCACTTTCATCTTCATACTTTGGTCATATATCTGATTAGAATCTGCAATAACACGAACCCGAATAGCCGCATCAGGAATAACAATTTCATCCTCTTTAGCATTAACATTAACATACATAACAATAAAAGCAATAATAAGTATAACAAATAAAATAATTTTCTTCATAAAAAATATCACCCTTTCTATTTCAATCATGGGCAATATCTAATTATTTTATACAAAACAAAAAAAATTATGATAAATATTTTTAATTCATTCTATTTACCACTCAATTTTTTTCAACATCGGCCATTTCCTCATCCATCTCTCCGCTCGCTCATCATACATCTCTTTAGAAAACTCTCTTTTCACTGGCCGAATCATCATTCCAAAAATATCATCTAATCCATAAGGCGCATATACTTCTAATTTCCCGTTTACTAATCTCACCCCAACACAAGTAATCGTAGCCCCCCAACTACTAATTGCATCTTCTACACTAGAATAAGGCTCTCTAGTAGTATGATATTTCTCGTTATACCACAAATGCACACGCGCCTCATTCTTAATATCAACTATACAAGCTAAATCTCCTAACTCTCTACAAAGTTTCTTTATCACAAAATCTTCCTTTTCATAAGATAAATCAGAATCATAATACACAATATCATAATCTTTAATTCCATAATTAATCTCATTTCCATGATAATAATTAAATACCGTCTGATTAATTGCCCCAGCCCCAACATAACAATAATCTAAACCACTTTTTTCTAATACCATTAAAATACTGATTAAGTCCTTATTCTCATTCAGTATTTTTTCTAAAATAAAAACCTGTTCAGTCAAACACTTGTGATATCCATCCAACTTCTTCATATCTAAACCCTCTCCAATTCTTCTTTCTCCATCGCATAATCTTTATCCAACTTACGAAGTAAAAAATCAACTCCCTTATTTAATTTATCAAAAATCCAAACACTACAAATTGCAAAAACAATATATAAAAGTAATGTATTAAAATTTACTTGCGACAAATCAAAAAACTCACTTTGAAACATAACAATATAAATAAATAAACTAAGCAAGGCAAAGAATAATCCTCCTCTAAATAAATTAAATGGACGACACAACCTCGACAAAAAGATAAAACCAGTTGTTCCTGTCATAATAACAATCAAAGTAGAAGTCAAATTACCATCAATATTAAATTGATTTCTAAATAAAACAATCATCACCACATTAAACACAACCGTAAGTGCCGCTGGTAAACTCTTTCCCACAACTTTAAGCATAAACTTACCACGAACACGCTTATGATTAGGTTCCAAAGCCAGTACAAAAGAAGGAATACTAATCGTACAAGTTGTAATCAAACTAAGATGAATCGGTAAATAAAAATATTCACTCTTCATAAAAATGCAAATCACAACCAAAATACAAGTAAATATTGTCTTAATCAATAACAAAGAAGCCGACCTTTCCACATTATTAATTGTCCTTCTTCCCTCAGCAACAACCTCAGGCATCGAAGCAAAATTAGAATCAAGCAAAACAAGTTGGCTAACATTCTTAGCCGCATCACTTCCACTAGCCATCGCAATACTACAATCAGCCTTTTTCAAAGCCAAAACATCATTCACCCCATCACCAGTCATAGCAACTGTATGTCCCTGACGTTGCAAACTCTCAATAATCATCTTCTTCTGTTCAGGAGTAACCCGACCAAAAACATCATACTTCTCCAACATTTCATCAATATTATCAGAATTAAGTAACGTAGCATCCATACCCTTAGCATCTTCAATACCAGCCCTTTTAGCAATACTACAAACTGTTTTAAAATTATCTCCACTAATAATCTTAACCCGTACACCTTGCTCTTTAAAATATTTCAAAGTATCTGGTGCCTCTTTACGAATTTTATCTTGAATAAGAACAAAACCAAGTACCTTTAAATCTACCTGTCCTTGACTTAATGCCTCATTTTGACGAGCAACCACTAACACACGATAATCTGTATATTTATCCAAAAACTCTTGATACTTAGAAAAACTATTTTTTAAAACAAATTCAGGTGCCCCTATATAAAAAGTACCTCTTTCTTCGAATTCTACCGCCGAATACTTTCTACTAGAAGAAAATTCCTGCTTATCCTTAACTGTCCAAATTCCCTTACTAGGATAATGCTCCATAATTGCTTCCATCGTTGCATTAGTATTATCAAAAGCATAACAAACATTCGCTAAAGACTCATCTAATTCACTTTTATTTACCCCCTCATAAGGAATACCATCAACAAATTCCATCGCTCCTTCTGTAATTGTACCCGTCTTATCCAAACAAATAACATCAACCCGAGCTAACGTTTCTATACAATATAACTGTTGTACCAAAACATGATATTTTGATAGTCGAACCACACTAACCGCCATTACAGAACTTGTAAGAAGAAGCAATCCTTCAGGAATCATCCCGATTAAAGCACCAACGGTATTAAAAATAGAAGCCGTAATATCGTAATTTGTAACTTGTAACTGATTCATCAACAACAACGCACCAACTGGAACAATTACAATAGATAAAACCTTAAGCATACGCTCAAAAGAAGTCATAATTACAGAATTAACCTTCTTATCATACTTTGCCTCACTACTAATAGTAGAAATATAATTATCCCGCCCAATATGTTCTACCTTAGCATAACAACTACCACTCACAATAAAACTACCAGACAATAACATATCTCCCTTATGTTTAGGAATAGGATCCACCTCACCAGTCAAAAAAGATTCATTAACTTCAACATCTCCATCTAAAATAATTGCATCTGTAACAACCTGATTCCCAAGAGATAGTTTTAAAACATCATCCAAAACAATTTCTTCAATTCCCAAGTGAACTTCTTTCCCATTTCTAATTCCAGTAACTTTAGCCTCTGCCAAAACCGATAATTTATCAATCGTTTTTTTAGAAACAATTTCTTGAAGTGTACTAATAATACTATTACAAATAATTACTCCCATAAATAAACAATTCTTTAATGCATTAAATACTTGATGTCCATAAATTCCCGCAACAATAATTGCAGAACCCAAAACAACATTAATAAAATTAAAATAAGTAAAAAAATTACTCATAATAATCTGTTTTACCGTTTTTGTTGGCGGTTGATCATTAAAATTCACTAAATTATTGGAAATTCTCTCATTTACTTGCTCATTATTCAATCCTTCATCAACACTAGGATTATACCTTACCATGACATCACCTACTTAAACCTAATTATACATCAAAAAACATCATTTGCAAACTGCCATTAAATAAAAAAAGAAAAGATTAATCTCTATAAATAAAAACAAACCTTTCTCTACCAGAATAATCATTTTCAATCAAAACACTTACATCATCTAAATACTTTTTAGCAAATTCTTTAATTTTATCTCCCTGTCCAACACCAATCTCAAAAGCAATCAAAAATTTAGAATTTAAATATTTAGAAGCATTTTTCAAAATTTCATGATAAAAATAAAGACCATTCTCTTTAGCGTATAAAGCCATGTGAGGCTCATTATCCAAAACAATTTTTTCTACTTCTTCATCCTCTCTAATATAAGGAGGATTACTCACAATAACATCAAAAGAAGAAGAAACACTACTAAAAATATCACTCAAAACAAAATCAATATCAACAGAATGACGAGAAGCATTTCTCTCAGCTACCTCTAATGCCATAGGAGAAATATCTACCCCCATAACATGAGAATCTAATTTCTTCTTTAAACTAATCGCAATACAACCACTTCCAGTACCAATATCTAAAATATTTAAATTTTCCAAATCAATACCAAAAATACGACGAATGTAATAAATTGTCTTCTCCACAAGTAATTCCGTTTCAAAACGTGGAATCAAAACATGAGGGTTTACCTCAATCAAATTTCCAAAAAAATCAACATCACCAACAATATATTGAGGAGCAATCCCCTTTTCTAATAATTGTATCCCTTCTTCCCACCTATCTTTAGGCAAATATTTATATATATATTCTCTATCACTATCTCTAACCATATCCTACCTACCAATCTTAATAAAAAGAAAAATACTGAATCAGTATTTTACTTATAAATTCTCTTCTCCCTCAAGTTTTCTTTTTTGGTCTTCATTAATTAAAGCCTCAATAACAACACCAAGGTCTCCATCCATAATCCTATCCAAATTCATAGAAGTAAAACCAATTCTATGGTCAGTAAGTCTGTTTTGCGGATAATTATACGTACGAATCTTTTCGCTACGATCCCCAGTACCAATCTTACTTCGACGAACAGCTCCTTCAGCCTCTTCTTTTTCTCTTAATTTTAAATCATAAAGACGAGTTTTCAAAATTTTAAAGGCCTTTTCTTTATTCTTAATCTGACTTCTCTCTGTCTGAGAATACACAATAATTCCAGTTGGAATATGTGTTAAACGAACAGCACTATCCGTTGTATTAACACCTTGACCACCACAACCACTACTTCTAGTAATATCAATTCTAACTTCACTTTCATCCAATTCAAAATCAAAATCATCAGCCTCTGGCATAACAAGAACAGTTGCTGTTGAAGTATGAACTCTTCCTTGACTCTCCGTTGCAGGAACCCTCTGTACCCTATGAGCCCCACTTTCATATTTTAATTTAGAATAAACACTTTCTCCTTTAACCATAAACTCAATATTAGTAAAACCACCTGCTGCTCCTTCAATACTGTTTGTAACATCAATTTGCCAACCCTCACGACCAGCATATTTAGTATACATATCAAACAAATCTCCTGCAAAAATATTGGCTTCATCACCACCTGCTGCTCCTTTTATTTCCACAATAACATTTTTCTCATCATTAGGGTCATGCGGTAATAACAAAACATGAAACTTATCCTCTATTTCTTCCTTTTCTTTATTTAAACTATTTAATTCCTCTTTAGCAAATTCCCCCAAATCCGAATCTTTTAATAGTTCTTTATCTTCCTCAATATTCTCAACTATTTTCTTATATCTCTTATATAGCTCTACAGTTTCAGTAAGTCTAGTTTGTTCTCTCGATAATTCTGTCATTTTCTTAATATCCTGAATCACTTCAGGAGTAGATAATTCCGAAATAATTTCATTATACCTCTTCAAAGTAGCTTCCAAACGCTCTATCATAATTATCCCTCATTTCTAATTATATTCTATCATATTATTAACAATAACGCAAAAAAACTATTAACAAAATATAACAAAAATATGAAAACTAAACTAGTATTTTTACTTAAAAAAACGATTCTTCGAAATTCAGTAAACCTGAAAAATCACATCTAAATATTAAGTGTGATTCTTATTGCGCTTTATTTTTTTAAAATTCCTAAAGAATATCAAAACTAAACTACTTTTTATAAAATTTAAACTTGATATTAAATAAATTTATAACAATTTTTTTACTAAGCCCATCGAATTTCGAAGAGAAAAAAAACCATATCAAATAAAGATATGATTTTTTACGATTCTTAGAATTTCAAGAAATTTTTTTACTATATTATCTAATTATCTAATTTTTTTTCTAATAAAAGCACTATTTTCTCCTAATAAAATATTAGAATTTATCTCAATTTGATTCAAATCAATAAGCCTTGATGAAAATTCATGACTATTTAAATTTTGTCTAGAAATTTCCTCAACAATTTCATAAGAAATAATTTTTTCTTTCAACAAATCACAAAACTTAACCAAATCTATATTATTTTGAGTAAAATCATTATACATATTTTGACTACTAGAAGGCCAAATTTTTTCTATTGGTAAGCACCGAACAATACCATTTCCAATAAAAGATTGAACAAGAGAATCAAAATTACTACCATCCAAATCATTCAATAAAGATGTAGCAATTAAAATAGTATTTAAATAATTATTTTGGTATACTTTTCTAGAATATTCACAAGAATCAGATACATAACCATTTTGAATTGAATTACAGACAAAACCATTAAAAATAAGACTATTACCATCCCGAACTATTCTTTTTGGAAAAACACAGGATGAACTCAAACGCACTAAAGACCCAAAAACAGTATAATTATTAGCAGAATAGCATAATAAAGCATCTCTTATTTTTTTTAATGTTTCTGGATTGTTAACAGACAAAATCCCATATTTTAAATTCCTATCTTTATCTTGCGTAACAATAAAATTTGAAGTATTATCGATTAATAAATTCATTCATAACTCCCCCTTTTACAAAGAGATATTATACATAAAAACCTTTTTTTTGTCAACTTCATGTTATTTTTGCAGTAAAAAAGAGTGAATTTTCTTCGCAATAAATTTTTGATATAATTACTACACGATAAGGTGGTCTGTAGTAATGA